>CANRBL010000030.1 GCA_947628835.1 uncultured Clostridia bacterium
TTTGACATCCACAGAATCTGTTAAAACTTGAACAACATCTTCTACTGAAAAGTACCAATCTTCATTATACCATTTTCGTCTAATTTCTTTTTCTTCAAATAAAGCTAGTTTACTTTCTTGCATAATACCACTTCCTTCATTATTTTTCGATATTATATAACACTTTTTATTATCTGTCAAACATTTGTTTTATAAAGTAAAGAAAAGTTAGCAGCCATTTTATTAATAACTGCTTTATTATATCATTATATTTTTAAATATTTGTTTCTTTCTCTGAAATAAATATATATTAGCAAAATGTCTTTTCTTTTGTTTTATCCATCTAAGCACTTTACAATTAAGTAAATCCAATAAAGCTTTAACTCTTTTCATTTTTTTTATTATTAATTTTATTTAATATATTTTTTACTATATCTTTGTAATATATAAATTCATCTTTTTTTCTAAATATTAAAAAATATATTAAATTTGGCACTATTACTACAATTACAGTATTTACTATTAATTGTACTAATACATTTTCAATTACTATAGTATTAATAATTATATATGTAATAGATACAGAAAATATTGTTATTATTAAATAATACAAATGTTCTAATATAAAATTTACATATTTTCTTTTAAACAGTGGCTCATATACATATATTGGATAACTATAAAAAAATAATATCAAGCTACTAGTAATCGTTCCCATAAAAACGCCTGATAATCCAAATAACTTTAAGAATATTATAGAAGCTATAATATTGATAATAGATTCAACTAATGGTACATATCTATCTTGATAAAAAATTCCAGCAGCTTCCTTAAATGTATTAGATGTTTTTCTCATACCTTGAATATAACAGTTTATAACTAACACTATTAGTACCATTCTTTTAAGTAAATACTGTTCTCCTATCCATAATATAATAAATGGTTCTATTATGCATAAAATTCCTGCAGTTACAAATGCATATATCCATGAATTTAGGAATAACATTCTTCTAAATGTTTGATATGATTTATTTTCATCATTACAAATAAGTAAATTTCCCACACTAGCTGTTATTGATGAGAAAACTTGTGAAAATAAATTATTAACAGCATTAATTATCAAATTATAATTAGAATATAATCCTACTGTAACAATACCAAAAAACTTTGATATTATTATATTATCAGTTCCTAAAACTACATATCCTCCTATTTTATGATACATAAGTCCTTTTACTTTAATTTTAATATTCCTTTTTAATTCATTACTTATTTTTTCTACATTTTTTTCTTTAAGATATGGAAAACTTTTATTTGCAATTAATGTAATAACTACATTTTCTAAAATTCTAAATACTATTTTTACTAATAAATATAATATAAAATTCTTGGTTGTATATAATATAACTATTTGACATAAATTCATTAAAACTATATAAGCTATATGGACAACATTAGTTATATACGTTTTTTGATTTGCGTATAATACAGAGCGTTTATAAGATAATAGATACGATACTACAGTATCACATAAAAATAATAAATATATCAGAATTATACTTTCATGTATTTGTATTTCTCCCACTATATTTTTTAAGAATGGGATTAAGCATACTCCTAAAATAAAAACTATTAATGCTATTATCCTATAGCTTATTTTATAAAATAACATTAGTGATTTTATTTTTTCTTTATCATTTTCTGCTATTGGTTTGTATAAATTATAAATTATAGCTGAACCAATTCCTAATTCTATTATTGATAACATCGACAAAATATTGTTAAATAAACTATTTATTCCTAAATATTCATTTCCTAATGTATGTATAAATACTTTTTGAGCAAAAAATCCTATAAAAATTGTTAGCATATTAGTTATAATTGCAATTATAGCATTTTTTATTGAATTAGCTGAACGCATATCTCCTCTCCTAACATTAATAACTTATTGTTTGATATATTTATTTATATAACTAAACATCATTCTAAAATAGAAAAACAAATATAGAGTATGATAATGTTTTTTCTTAATTAACATTATAGGTATTCTTGAACGTAAATTTAATGTTTTTTCTTGACAATTTTCCAGAATATTCAGAAATCGTTTATTTTCTAATAAGGTATTAATATATTTATATATAATTTTTCTATTTTTCTTTTGTTGTTTAAATATAATATAAATGTTTGTAACTATAGCATTACAATAAGCTGAATCTTTCATTATGTATATCATCTTATTTCGTATATTGTTGTTAATTAATATTTGTGTTATACTTTCATTTACATCTATCATGTTATACATATTTCTCACAGAATATTTAGGTGAATTTGTAAGGCTATTTGGATTCATTCTATAATGATATAATGGTATATCTAAAAAGTATATTTTATCGATTTTCATAAATAATGTAAGATAGAATATAATATCTTCCATAATATATATTTTTTCATCAAATAAAATATGAAATTTTTCTACAATATACTTTTTTATTAGCAACAAATTCACATAACATTTTATACTTCCATTTATTATCTTTATAACTATTTTCTCTTTAATTTCCTTATTATCAATTACTCTATTATAAAACTCATTTAACTTCTCATTTGCTAGCCTTTGTCTATCGTTAATGTTTTTATAAAAATTTCCTCTAACTATATCCACATCATTTTCTATTATTGTCTCATGTAATTTTTCTATTGCATTTTGTTCTAAGTAATCATCAGGATCTACAAATGTTAAAAAATTTCCTGTTGCTATTTTTATGCCACAATTTCTTGCACTACTTACTCCTCCATTTTGTTTATCAACTATTATAATTCTTTTATCTTTTTGAGCATAAAATTTTACAATCTCTAGTGAATTATCTGTAGAACCATCATTTATGCAAATAATTTCTAAGTTTTTATATGTTTGATTTATTATACTATCTAAACATTCATTTAAATAATCAGAAACATTATATATTGGTACTATTATTGATATTTTATCCATAATTAAATCTTTCCTTATATATTTTTTAATTTCTACCTATAGAATAATATTCTATTCCATTTTCTTTCATTTCATCTAAATCATAAACATTTCTACCATCATAAACAATTGGTGTTTTCATTAATTCTTTAAATACTATTGGTTTAATTTTTTTAATTTCATTCCATTCTGTAAATATAAAACAAATATTTGCTTCTTTTAAAGTTTCTTCTGGACTACTTACATAATTTATTTCTGTTGGATAAATCTTTTTGCAATTATTCATTCCTACTGGATCATATGCATATATTTTATTTGCTCCGGCATTTAATAATTCAGCTATATTATCTAAAGATGGTGCTTCTCTTAAATCATCTGTTCCTGCTTTAAATGTTAATCCTAATATTGCTATTTTTAAATCTTTAAATGTAATCATTCTTTCTTTAGCTTTTTTAAATAGTTTAATTTTTTGTTCCTTATTTACATCTATTGCTGCCTCTACTGTTCTTAATCTATATCCATTTTGTTTTGCTAAATATTTTAAAGCTTTTGTATCTTTTGGAAAACAACTTCCTCCATACCCTATACCTGCATGTAAAAAATTTGAACCTATTCTTGGGTCATAACTCATTCCATTTTCTACATCATCTATATTTGCTCCTACTAATTCACAAATATTTGCAATGTCGTTCATATATGATATTTTTAATGCTAAAAAATCATTTGATGCATATTTTATCATTTCACTACTACGTCTACTTACCGAAACTATTGGTAAATTAAATGGTTCATATATTTTTCTTAATATTTCTTCTGCATTTTTACTCTCTGTTCCTATTACAATTCTTTTTGCTTCTAAAGTATCTTTTACAGCTTGTCCTTGCGATAGAAATTCTGGATTACTTGCTACTTCTACTTTTACATTATGAACTAAACAGCTATTTATAATTTGTTCTACATTATCATTTGTGCCTACCGGTACAGTTGATTTTACTACTACTAAGCAATCATTTTCTATATTTTCTGCTATTTGCCTAGATACTTTTTCTATATATTCTAAATTTACTGAACCATCTGGCATTTCTGGAGTTCCAACTCCTATAAATATTACCTCTGCATTCTTATATGCACTTTTGTAATCTGTTGTAAAATCTATTCTTCCCTCTTTACAGTTTTTTTGCATTAATTCTTGTAGCCCTTCTTCATATATTGGTGATATTCCTTTTTTCATTATTTCTACTTTCTTTTCATCTACATCTACACATATTACATTATGCCCTTTTTCTGCAAAACATACTCCTGCAACTAATCCTACATAACCTGTACCTGCAACTGCAATTTTCATTTTTACTCTCACTCCTCTTTGCTTTTGCTATTGCTATATGCGCAAAATGCACACATCTATATAAAAATTCTTTTATTTATACTGGTAACTTGATTTTAAATTTTTATTATATTTTTGTTTTTGTAGTGATATGTATTATTATAATTTTTATACTATTAATCATTTAAACAATATAGATACATATTTTCTAACTTATTATTTTCCTCGCCTATAAGTATATATCTTCTATTTAATATATCACTTATGAATGTGTCTTCTATATTTCCAACAAATAATATCCATTTCACATTACCATTATTAAAGGTATCATACATTTCTTCATATAATTCTTTTGACATACTTGCTTGCCAATCTTGTAATACAAAATACTTATAATATGGACAAATATTATAATGTTCATATACTCTTCTATAATCATTTATATTAAAAGCAATAAAAGAATCTCTTTCTTCTTTTGGTATTTGCAACATTAATTTATCATATACACTATAATCTGGTATACCTTTTTTAAAATTTTTATAATGGATTATTAAACCCATTAAAGCAATAATTACACATAAAACATATATTATATATTTATATAGTTTAGAAATTCTTAATTTTTCTATTTCTATTAATACTATTAAAACATTAGGTATTGTAACTATTGCATAATGTTTGTATGTATTCAATTTTATAAATAATAGTGTTTCAAAAATTCCTAGAAAAATATAAAAAATTCCATATATATTTCTTTTCTTTTTAATATTTATTGCACTAGCAATAAATATTATGTAACTTGGGAAAAAGTATACTATATATTTTATTATACTTTTTGCAATATTTCCATTTTGTACTAACTTTGATGAGTCAGTTGCAATAGCATATTGAAAATTATATAAAATAGTACCATATAAAAATTCATTAAAAGCATTATGCATTATAAAATATATTGCAAATGGTAAAAACAAAATTAAAAATCCTAAAATAAAAAATACTACATTCAATACAATATTTTTTATATTTTTATTTTTTATTAATATTATTAATATAGTTAATATGCTGGCACATATACTAATTGCATTTGTCAATCTAGTAAGAAAACATATTGCAAAAGAAATTCCATAGAAAAATGCATATTTACAGTTGTGTTCACTTATATTATTATTTAAATAATTCTTTATATATTTCAATGTAAAGTAAATTGTACCTGCTAAAAATGGCAAACAATATTCCTCTGTTTGATTCCCTGTACCATAGGTTAATGTTAAAAAGAAAACTGTTAAAACTGTAAATAATATTTTTTTCTTGTTTCCTTGAATTTCTAGACTTGCAATTTTATACAAAAATACCATTAGAAAAAACATTGATATTATCTGAAATAATAAAATTCCTTGTACACAATTAAATATTTTCCATCCGAGCATATTTATAAAAAATATTATTGGTCCCTTATGGTCAAACAAATCAGTGTATGGTATTTTTCCTTCAGCCCAAAATTTACCTATAGCACTGAAAATTGCTGAATCACTATTTTCCGATCCATAATTATATATGGTGCTATATGAATGTGTTAATATAAATAAAATTGCAAAAAATAGTAACACTACATATATATTTTTTTTCATTATTAATTTTATAATTCTTTTCTTCTCCATTTTTAACAAAGACCTCCAATGTTAATTCATATTCTGTCATATAATATACAAAACTAATATTATCAAATTATAGATAATAAATAAATCCTTTGTATCATTATTTTTCATAAAATAAAATGTTTGTTATTTTATTAATACAATTTTTTATATCATAATCATTAATTAATTTATCACTACATTGTTTATTTCTATGAGCTATTTTCATTATATTTTCACACCACTCTTTAGTATTATTGATATTTAAAAATTTAACATTATCATTAATTTTTAATTCTGTCGTTATAGTATCTGAAAAAAAGCAATCTATGCCACTAGCTTGTGCTTCAATACCAACAACTGGCAAACCTTCATAGTAACTTGGTAATACAAATACATCCATTGCTTGCATAATTTCATTTATATTTTTTACTGTACCTAAAAAAATTACTTTTTCTTCTAAATTATTTTCTTTTACTTTTTGTACAATTTTTTCTTTTAAATTTCCTTCTCCAATTAGCAATAATACTGCCTCACTATTTTCATTGCTAATGTTTTTAAACATATCTACTAAAAATTCATGATTTTTTTGATATGAAAATCGTCCTATATGACCTATAACAAATTTATCTTCTACATTTAATTGTTTTCTGATTTTTTCTCTTATATTTTGATTGAATATAAATTTTTCTATATCAATAGCATTATTAATAATTTCCACTTTGTTATTTTTTACTGTTTTTTTCCCAAATATCCATTCAGCTGCTAAAGTAGAACAGGCAAGTAATTTAGTTGCAATTTTATTAACTATATGCCTATTAATATAATGAAAAAAATGTATAAACTCACTTCTACTTTTATTCTTTGTATTATGCGCATGAACAATTATTTTTTTATATTTATAGTGTTTTGCAAACAAAAATGGAAGAATATTATAAAATCCACAAGTATTAAAGTATATACAATTATGATTTTTCCTTTCATTTTTTATAATTTTACTTAGGCTCATCATTTTAACAAAAAGATTCTTAGAATTTGGATAAAATACATTTCCTCCTAAATTTTTTATTGTTTCCTCACAATAAACTTTTTTTCCATCATATATAATAAAATCAAATTGTAATTGATTTCTATCAATATTTTTATATACATTTATTAAATATTGTTCAACTCCCCCAATTTTACTTCCCATTCCATAAATTAATATTCTATTCATATTACCTCCATATTTAGTCTATTTAAGAATTACTATTCTTTAATAAATCTTTATGGTATTTTTATTTACATTTTATAACTTTTATAAAATGTTTTGCTATTCTTTCATTTTCAGGGGGTAATTTCATATAATCTCCATATATTTTTGTCAAATAAGTATCATAATCTTTCATACCTTTAAATTGCGTATCTTCGAAATCATAATTAACAATTTGATATGCTTTATCCCTATCAATACATTCTCTAAATATTTTTTTTAATTTATAATCAACTGTAATATCGGATATCATTTTTGTTTCTTTATTTTGATATTTTTTAATTAATTTATCATATTGTCCTAAAACCTTTCTATAATTCAAGAAATTATCAAATATCTTCATATTTATAATTTTTGTTATTAAATTTTTAAATTTTTTAGCAAATATTTGATTTGTACTCTTTGATAACCATCTAGATTTTGCAAGTCGCAATTTTATAGTTTTGAAATATATTTGTATTCTAAAAATATTTCTCAAAATTTTATTATCTGGTATATTATCAAATGGAAAAATATCTATAAATAAATATTGTTCTATTGTTATATTATCTATAGTATTGTCCGTTTGTATGACTTTATAATCTAATTTTTGCACAATCTTATAATCCAAGTTTAATATTTTTACCCATGGCACTTCTGAATCATTATTCGTATAATAATCCAATTTAAAATTTGATGGTAAATTATCTTTTAATTTACTCAAAAATTTTTCATAATTTTTTCTATCCATACCAATATCTATATCATCATCCCAAGGGATAAAACCTTTATGCCTAACAGCTCCTAAAAAAGTTCCTCCTGTTACAAAATATTGTATATTCTCTTTTTGACATATTCTATCAATTTCCTTCATCATATCTAATAATTTTTCTTGTAAATCTTTTATTGGCAATTGTTGACTCATTTTTTATCTCCTTTTTTACAAATTCCTATAAATCCCCTGTTTTATCCTTATTATTTTTTTTCCTATAGGCATTTTTATAAATTTTTTTATTTGATTTTTTTTAAACTCTCTTTTTTCAAAAAATAAATTATCATTTGCTTCACTATAAGTATTTATTACATTTTCATCTATTTGTTCTACTTCATAAAAACCTACTGAATTTACAACAATTTTATTATTAAAGTTTTCAATTTTTTCAAATTTTGGTTTTTTAGTTTGAAAATGTATATATGCAAATTCATTATTTTTAATAACTCCGTTTTCATCTAAATATGCTTGATAAATAGATCCATTATCATAGTAAAATATTTGCTTATTATAATTTTTTTGATTACATGCCAAAAATTCTTTATATTCTCTATCTATATCTATAAAACAATTTAAATACTTAGTTTTTATATTATTTTTTCTAAAAATTCTATCTATACCTGTTTTTTCATCAAATGCATAATTATAATTTGAGCAAAAAATTTTTTTATAATTATATGCTCCTCCTTTTTCTTTAAAAAGATTATTAATTCTTGATGTATTCTTATAAAAAGTAAGATGTCCACACCAATTGATTTTTTCGTATTCATCAAAAATATCATCTGTAAAAAACTCTAATATATTACCAAAAATTTGATCTAAATCACAATATCCCCAATAATCATACGATTTTAAATAATCTTCAAAAACTTTGCCATAGGTAGGTTTAAAATCACATAATTTATAAGGTTTTTCTATATTTATTTCCAATTTGATTTTTTCAGAAAATAATTTAGATAAATTTTGCAAAGACATCTTTTCAATTTGTATATTTTTAGCATTTTTATTTATTAATTGATCTGTAAATAATAAGAAATTAATTTTTTCATTTTTCTTAGCACTTTCAAACCATAAATCAAACCATTCTGGCAGTGGTCCAAAATAACAATTGATTATGCATATATTCTTCATATATCCTCCATTTTTATCTTTTAAAGTAGTGTATTTTAACCTTTTATAGTTATTCTAAAAGTTTTAAAAAATTAAAATAATAATTATCTACTGTTAACTGTTTTGATACTTTTAAACTTTCTTGTCCCATATTTATTCTTAAATTATCATTTTCTAATAAATTATCTATTGATTTAGCTAAATTTTCTATTAAATCTTCATTTCTTTTTAAGATAATAGCACATCTTTCATTAACATATTCTGGTATACCGCCAGAATATGTGGTAATAATTGGTAAACCACAAGACAACGCTTCTATAATTGTAAGAGGTGCAGGGTCGTCCCAAACTGATGGTAATGTTGAAATATCTGCAATAGCATATAATTTATAAATTTCATCATATGGTACATAACCTGTAAAAACAACTTTATCTCTCATATTCTCTATCAATTGTTCTAACTCCAGTTGAAATCCATTTTTTATATTAGTACCAAAAAAGAAACTGCCAACTACTAATAATTTATAATTTTTATTTTTTACTTTCTTTAATGCTAAAATTAATTCTTTAATTCCCTTCTCTTTTGTAAACCTTCCTGTAAATAACAAAACTTTTTCCTGTTCATTTATATTGTATTTTTTTCTTACTTCATTTTTTTCCTCATTATTTAACTTTTTTTGAAAATTTTTTTGGTCTACACAATTTTTTAAAACTGAAAAATTGTATGGATTTTTAACTTTTAAAAAGTTAGATAACTGATTTAAAATAAATTGACTCACACAAATATTATTTTTACAATTTTTTATTAAATCTATACAACCATAAGCATTTGAAATTTCATTATGAAGATGATAATAATATCTCCCCTCATATTTTTTATAATTTTTTCGTTTTTTTAAACACATAAATAAAGTTGGATGATTCTCTAACAAAATTTTATCATATCTATCTGATTTTTTTATTTTCTTACTCACTTTATTTAAAAAATATAATCTTTGACAAATATATCTAAAAGACATAGTCTTTTCTTTTCGTAATATATTTTTTGCAATAAAATATATTATTTTGTCAGCACATTTTACTAAGATATTAGGTTTTATAAAATCAAATTCTGCTTGGTTGTATTTTTTACTTTCAGTAAATGCTCTGTTATCGTAAATAGAAAATATGGTTATTTCAATTTTTTTATATTCTTCATTTTTATTTAAAAAGTTTTCTATTAAATTTTCTACTGCGCCTCCAGAAACAGCTGGTACAGGTAAAAAACCTGATGTTACTATTGCTAATCTCATTTCAATTTTCTCCGTTTTTTAAATTATATTTGTATGCATAGCCTAATCCAATCATTGTAAATACATTACATGCTGTGGGAGGAAGCCAATATGCACCTTCTATGCATGCAACTATTAACCAAATTATTAAAGCTAATCTATACGATTTTTCTATATCATCTTTTTTATTCATTTTTTTTATAAATAATATAAATGGAATAAGCCATAAGAGCAATCCAATTAAACCACTAATTTTAAATACCGCTACTGGTGTTGCTTCATATGCTAATCCTTCCGTTAATGTAAATCCATATGCGCCTATTATTAAATTTATAATAATATTTCCATTATTTAATATACTTTTAAAAAACATAATTGCACCATTTGTTCTACCAGACGCTCTTAAAACATCATTTATATCCATATTTAATATTCTATTAGAAACTAAAGGAATTTTAGTAAATATAATAATAATTGCTATAATGGCAAAAACAAATAAAAATAACTTTTTTACTAATTCTTGTTTATTTTTATTTTTATCTAATACAACTCTAAATAAAATAAACAAAATTATTCCAACCCAACAAGATCTTGAAAGAGTTAAAAATACTGTTAATATAAAAAATATTAAAGATGTTAAAGCTAACTTACTTTTTTCACTATTTACTAAATATTCATATATAATTGGAAAAAATATAATTAAATTAACTCCTAATAAATTTCCATTTTGATATGTTGAAACTATTTTGCAATTTTCATTTGATGTACCATTCGATTTATGTAAATACCATGTTTTTCCATTTTCTTTATAATCTGAATAGTTTACTGTTATTCCTGGTATGCTAGTATCTGCTATTCCAAATGTATATTGTATAAATGAATATATACATAAGAAAAAAAAGCCTATAACTAATATTTTCATTATTATTTCATATTTCTTTTGTGTATTTATTTCATTTATTATAACAAAAAATATAAATGGAAAAACTATTAATGGAATTGCGTATCCTGTAAATTCAACAATATTTACATTTTGGTTATATGCTATAATCATTCGTATTAAAAAATATACCTCAGCTATTAATAAAACTATAGAAAATTTTATTTTTTTATTTATTACCTTAAACATTATCCAAAATATCACTAATAATCCAAATAACACTTCCCCAATCGTAATTGGTATTCCACCAATTTTTATTCCACCTTTTGGAAACCAAAAATTTATAAAGATTGTTAATGCAGTTAATAAAAATATAAAACCTTTTTTATCTTTCAATTTCTCTCTCCCTTTGTATATAATAATTTTGTAGTTTTTCTACTTCATATTTTATTTCATATCTATTTATATTTATTTTTGCTTTACTTCTATTTATTACATATTCTTTTTCATATAGTTTTATTTTGTTTTTCCATTGATTAATATCTATATCTAAAAATTCTACTAATTCACTTATTTTTGCTTCCTTTGGCACATTGTTTGATGCTACACATAATAATCCTGAATATTGTGCTTCTATTAAAACCATACCCAATCCTTCATATAGACTTGGAAAAGCAAATAAATCCATTGCTTGAATATACTCATTTACATTTTCTATTTGTCCTAAAAAAAGAACATTTTTTTCAATTTCTAAAGTTTTTACTTTTTCTTTTATTTTCTCTTCTAATGGTCCTTTACCTATTAGCACTAGCATAATATTATCATTTTCTTTGCATAATTCATTGAACACATCAATTAAAAATTCATGATTTTTTTGTTTCATAAATCTTCCAATATGACCAATAACAAATTTATTTTCTAAATTCAATTGTTCTCTTATTTTTTTTCTTATATTCTCATTATATTTAAATTTTTCTGTTTCTATTGCATTATATATTATTGTTACTTTTCCTTTTTCAAAAGTCTTATTTCCAAATAACCACCTTCCTGCATGTTCACTACAAGCTAAATAATCAGTTGCAAATACTTTTGAAAATTTTTTTAATACATTTTTTATAATATTTTTTCTCCATTCTTTTGTATTTGTAGTAGAATGTGAATGAGCTATTCTTATTGGTATCTTAGATATATAAGCACAAAATAATGGAAAAATACTCAATGCATTTAAATGTGAATGAACTATTTTATAATTATTTTCTTTAAAAACTTTGGTTACAAACTTTATATACTTAAATATGTGTTGATATGGAGGAACTTCGATTATTCTTCCGCCCAAATTTATTATTTCATCTCTAGGAATAACAGTAGAATCTGAATCTATTATAAAATCAAATTGTACTTTGTTTCTATCTATGTTTCTATAGTAATTCATTATAAAAGATTCTACTCCTCCTCCTAACATTTTGCCTAGAACTTGTGCAACTCTGATTGGTTCACTATTTTTCATTCCTTTTTACATTGCTCCTTCTTGCTTTATTACTTGTTTTACAGTTTGCTTTAAAATTTTTACATCAATTTTTAAACCTTCATTATGTAAATATTCTATATCCATTTGTAATCTTTCATCAAATGTTGTATGATTTCTGCCACTTACTTGCCAAAGCCCTGTAATTCCAGGTTTACACTTTATTATATCTTCATAATATTTTGACATTTCTTCTTTTTCTCTTAATAAATATGGTCTTGGTCCTACTAAACTCATTTCACCTTTTAATACATTTATAAATTGAGGAAACTCATCTAAACTTGTTTTTCTTAAAAAATTACCTAATTTTGTTATCCTTGGATCATTTTTTAATTTTTTATTTTCTTCAAATTCAATTCTAGCTTCTTCATTTTCCTGTAAATATTTTTCTAATATTTTATCTGCATCTATAACCATTGTTCTAAATTTATAAAGTTTAAAATTTTTTCCATTTTTACCAATTCTTAACTGATCATAAAAAATAGGTCCTTTATCCTCTTTCAGAATTTTTCTTGCTATATATATACCAATTGTTAATGGTATTAGTGTTATAAGTCCCAACAATGCACCGATTATATCAATAAGTCTTTTTACAACTTTTTCTAACAATTTTACTAATTTATTTTTATTTATATTCACTTTTTCAGGTAGAGTCTCTTTTATCTTTTGAGTTTGTGAATAATTAATCTCAATTTGCTCCAGATTCATAATCTTTAATCCTCCTACATTAAAAATTTTGCAATACATATAAAATTTTTAATACCCGACATTTTTAATATACAATATTTAAAAATTTTTTTCAACAATTTTCAACACTTTTTTATTTATTTTATTATTTGATAATTGTTTTTGTAAACATTTTTTTCAAAAGCATTTAAATATTAAAAAAATCTAATTTTCGTATAACAAATTTTTACGACAATTGCTCGTAATGCCCAATATTTCTAGCCCTTTTAAAACATACTCATTTTTCATAAAGTATTTCCATATTAAACCAGACAAATAGTTTTCAATCATCAAAAGTTCTATTCCTTTATCTATTCCAATATATTCTTTAGCAAACCATGGCTTATCACCTTCTAAATTATACCCATCTTTAAAACCATATTTCCCCCATAATTTAGGAAATGTATTATAATAATATTCCATTGCTTTTATACTTTCTTCAGGAGTAAAGACTATTGAACCTATTGCCCCACAAGGAGTTACAGTACCATCATTTTCTATATCTAAATTTACATTACATGGCATAGCACCAAAACCGCAATATCCCTTTGGACCTAAGCACGCTGTCAATCCCCACGAATTTTCTCCATAAGTTTTATATTTTTCTTTGTTATTTATGCAATATTGTCTATTTGCTTTAGTAGCTTTTATTGAATTTTCAAACCAATCTATACCCTCTTTATCTTTTCTATTTCTAAAATCTATCCATACATGAGAAAATTGATATGTAAATAATGTTCCACAATATGTATATATAATATCTTTAATATTGCCATAATCTTGCATTATTTTTGGTAAATTATCATACATACTTTTATCTACACTATATGTAGGAGAACTTACACCTAATGCATATAACATTAATTGTTCTGCATACATATCCCAGGCTCCCCAAAATCCTTTTTCAGGAGTATATCCCATATAGAAACAATTTGTATCTTTATTTCTATACCATTGCCAGTTTACATTTTTATACAATTCTTCTGCTTTTTCTTTTATATCTCCTCCAAAATATTCACCTACTGTTATTGCTCCACAAATAAAAATAGCTGTATCTATTATGGATATTTCGCAATTCCACTCTCTTTTAGCTGTTTCCATATTAACAAAATGATAAAAAAAGCCATTTTTAGATTCTACATTATTTATAAATGTATCTAATGTTTTATTTACTATATTATAAGCTCTTTTATATGTAATCCAATTATGTTCTATACCAACTATTAATGCAGCCAATCCATATCCTACTGATGCTATACTTGCCACATTTGGTGCTAATATTGTTTTATCTCTTATTAATCCATATCCTAAACTATTTTCTTTTACATTCATTTCATTAATAAAAAACTGATAACTCTTTTTTAATTCTTTTTCTAATAACTTTGTTCCATAACATTTCAATATTCTCATTAAAAATTTCATTCCTTTCTCGCTTTGCTTAAAGGCACATATAGAAATAAATACTTACATTCTTTCAAAATATAACATTCCTTTAATAAAAGTATAACAAAATATCATATTTCATTCAATGTAAAAATATCCCAAAAGTGTAATGTACAATAGGTTTAGAACTAACATTTGAATATATTTGACCACTAAAGTTAATACTATGACTATATTAACATATACGGAGGTTTATATGATTCAAGAAAAAATAATTGATTTATTAAATTCAATGACTTTAGATGAAAAAATAGGTCAATTAATACAAATAACACCTCAACTTTACTATGATGATACTTCAAGTACAGCAGAAACCGGTCCTATTGAAAAACTTGGTATTTCTGAAGAACATTTATATAACATTGGTAGTATTTTAAATTGTGGAGGAGCAGAAAAAGTAAAAAAAGTACAAGATATTTTTTTATCTAAAAACAGACTTCATATTCCATTATTATTTATGGCTGATGTAATAAATGGTTTTAAAACAATCTTTCAAATTCCTTTACTTCAAGGCTGTTCTTGGGATTTAAACTTAATACAAAAATGTGCTGAAATCTCTGCAAAAGAAGCGGCTTTTTCAGGCATTCAAGTTAATTTTTCTCCTATGGTTGATTTAGTTAGAGATTCTCGTTGGGGTCGTGTTTTAGAATCTACTGGTGGAGAAGATCCATATCTTGGTAGTATATATGCAAAAACAATTGTAGAAACATACAAAAGCTGTGGTATTGCAAGTTGTGTAAAACATTTTGCTGCATATGGTGCTTCACAAAGTGGTAGAGATTATAATACTGTTGATATGTCTGAAAGAGAATTTAGAGAATATTATCTTCCATCATATAAAAGTGCTATAGAAGCAAATTGTGATTTAGTTATGACTGCTTTTAATATTTTAAATGGCATACCCTGTTCTAGTAATAAATATTTAATGTATGATATATTAAGAAATGAATTAAAATTCAATGGTGTAGTTATATCAGATTATTCAGCTATAAAAGAAACTATAAATCATGGATATGCTAAAGATAGTAAAGATGCTGCTTTAAAATCACTTAATGCAACTGTTGATATTGATATGATGTCAAATGTTTATTATAACAATTTAAAAAATCTCGCTTTTCAAGATACAAACATAGAAAAACTTATAGATAATGCTGTGCTCAGAGTTCTAACCCTAAAAAACAACTTAGGTCTTTTTGAAAATCCTTATGGACAACTTGATATTGAAAAAGAAAAATCATATGTGATGAGTTCTGAAAATTTAGAAATAGCAAGGAAAACAACTGCAAATACTTTAGTTCTTTTGGAAAATAAAAATAATATTTTACCATTAAATAATAACTCAAAAATAGCTCTAATTGGTCCATATGCTGAAAACAAAGGCATTTCTGGAATATGGTCGACTATTTTCTATAAAGAAATTGAAAAAACTATTACCTTAAAAGAAGGAATTGAAAAAAAGGTAAATGTAGATAATTTGCAGATTGCAAGAGGTTGTCATATATTAAAAACCTCAGAATTTAATAATTTATTATCTTCTATTGGTGAATCTTGTATCACAATACAAAATGATGATGAAATGGAAAGACAAGAATTTGAAAAAGCTATTAATGTTGCAAAAAATTCTGATATTATAATTCTTGCAATTGGTGAACATTATAAACAATCTGGTGAAGGTGGCTCCCGCTCAACTATTGAATTGCCTGACATACAATTAAATTTACTCAATGAACTTTATAAACTTGGTAAACCTATTGTTGCTGTTTTATTTAGTGGTAGACCTTTAGCTGTAAAAAATTTTGTTGATAAAGTTTCTGCTTTATTATGGGTTGGTTTTCCAGGCATACAAGGTGGTAACTCCATTGCTGATGTATTATTCGGTGATGTAAATCCTTGTGGAAAACTAAATATGAGTTTTCCTCAATCTACTGGGCAATGTCCTATATATTATAATCATTATAGTACAGGTCGTCCTCATACTTACAATACACGATATGCTTCTCGCTTTTTAGATATTCCAACTTATAGTTATTATCCCTTTGGCTACGGCTTATCTTATTCTAATTTTGAATATAGTAATTTAGTGCTTAGCTCTGATATTATTACTGAAAATTCTACAATTGATTTATCTATTAATGTTAAAAATAATAGCAATGTTCCTGGATATGAAGTTGTTCAGCTCTATATTCAAGATTTAGTGGGTAGCGTCGTTCGTCCTGTAAAAGAGCTTAAAGGATTTAAAAAAGTTTTTTTTAATGCTTTTGAGGAGAAAATTATTTCTTTTTCAATTAATAATGATATGCTTAAGTTTTATAATCACAATTTAAAGTTTGTTTCTGAAGCAGGTGATTTTAAAGTTTTTGTTGGAAGTAATTCAAGAGATAATCTATGGAAAGTTTTTTCAAAGATTGATTAATGGAACAAATTAAATATTTTCCCCAAAAATAGGTTAAAATTTTAACTTATTTTTGGAGACCTTCATTATATCTTCCAATAACCATTTTTATCTGCACCAATTCTTTTTAAAATTCCTTTTTCTTGTAATAAATTTGTATTTCTTTTTATAGTTCTTTCAGATAAGTCTAGACAATTTGCTAATTCCTTTTGAGTAATATTACAATTATTTGTAATAAGTTGAATTATTTTTTTCTGAGTTTTATTTAAATTTACAGTGTCATTTACAGTGTCATTTACAGTGTCATTTACAGTGTCATTTTTCGTATTTTTTAATTCTTCTGGATATAATTCTGTATATTCGCCATTGTAAAATGTTACTGAAAAATCTTCTCTCTCATTTCTAAATATTGGTTGTGGTAAATTAGCTTTTTTCATTTCATCTATCATTGTTTTTATTCCAGTATGTCTATTTTCTATAACTCCTCCGAATAATTTCTACTAATCTAACCATTGTTTCATTTCTTGTTTCAACATTCATTTCTGGAATTTTTATTTTTTCTATTGTATTATCACCATAAAGATTTCCAACATTTCTAAATTCAATTCTATTTTTATATACTACTACTTTACTATATACCCTTTCTTTATATTGACTCAAATCTCTATGTAATAACAAATTGGAAATTGCCTCACGAAGTCCATCTATTGGATATTCTGGTAAATCTTCTCGTAAACCCGTTTTTGAATTTAACCTCATTCCCATTTTCATATTTCTATTAAGAAATTTTATAGTTTGTTCATACATTGTAGCAATATTACCTTCAATTCTTTCATTATCAATAAATCTTTCTCCTACTTTACCTAATTGGGCTATTTCAAATCCTGGTACAACAGTTGCAGCAATAAACCATTGTGGAAAAAATTGTTGAGGATATTCTCCAAAAACCATAAGACCTGCAACTGTTGGAAAAATTTTATCTTCTACCTTTGTAATAACACCAGCTTTTAATAAAATATTTTCTCTACTATATTTTGAAAAATTAGGTTTATTTTCAGTATATTTATTAATAAATTCATCTAATAAATTTTCATCTAAATCTTCTATTGTAGCTTTAACAACAGCTCTTAAATCATCTTCAACATTATCTCTATATGATATGCATTTATATATTTCATATTCGGTCATATTGTCATCACTATCACCAACTCTTATATACGAACCTTTATGTAATCCTTTTGGTTTGTAATAACATGGCTTTTTATTAGCATTTAATACATCTATTACTACTGCAACAACATTTTTGCCATCAATATCTATAATATTTATTTCTGGTCTTATGACTGGTTCAAAACATTCTTCACATAAATTAGTTATATTTTTTTGTAGTTTATTTACATCATAGACTCCTGCAATTTCAAAATGGGTTATGTTTTTTTCTTTAATTTCTTCAACACCAAAAAGTATTACTCCACCAATAGTATTTGAAAAGCTAGATATAGTATCATAAAATTTTTCTGGCACTCCTTTACTTGCTGATTTACATTCAATAGATATTGTTTCAGTTTGTTTTTTATTTAATTCACTGATTATATTTAAAATATCTTTTTTATTCATTTACAAAATCCTCACTTTATTAGTAGTATATCACGCTTTATGATATTTATCAATATTATTTTTCTCCAGTAAATAAATTTCATTCCAATTTTTATATTTCAATGCTTTTGGGAAAATGTATATAAAAAACATTATACTGTAACCATTATTAGTGTAATTTTTCAAAAGTTCTTGACATTTATAATAATATCAATATATAATATATTGCATTATGTAACTTAAAGTTTCTTCAGCAAAAGGAGGTATACACTTATGACTTTTTTAGTCTACTTTTCTTATGTAATCAAGGATATTATACGGATAATATTAACACATCCTATAGCATTTTTCATTTTTATCCTGTATGATTTTTTTGCTTATTTTATAAGAGAAGATCAAGAAAAAATCAATTTAAAATTTAATGTTTTTTTTAATATTTTGAGAATATTGTTCTTCATAATAATTCTCAAAATAAGTTTCATTAACATAGGAACCATGTATAATGGTTTTCTTTATTTGTATTGTATGCTACTGTCTTCAATAGGCAGTATGCTTATATGCATAATATTAAAAAAATTTAAACATTAAGATACCCCCAAAAATAGGTTAAGATTTCAACTTATTTTTGGGGATACCTCCATTTATATAAAAAAAAACATCAAAGACAATTAATCTCTCAATAAATTAAACCATTTTCCATATATTTTTTGGCTAGTAGAAATTAAACCAATTTTAGGTAAATTACTTTTTGCTATAATATTAACAGTTGCAACTGTTGTACCATTTATAGTGTAGCTAACTTCACCTAATTTCTGACCTTGAGTTAATGGAGCAACAATATTATTTTCTAAGGATACATTTTGATTAACATCTTTATCTTGATTTTTTTGTATTAAAATTCCACAATCATTTTCAAATACCGCTTCTATTGTATTATTAATTCCTTTTTGTACTTCTACAGTAGAAACTGTATCACCTTTAGTTGCAAGCTTTTTATATGTGAAATTACTAAAACCATAATCTAATAATTTTTGAGCTTCGCTAAATCTTATTTTTGTTGTTGGAGCTTTCATTATAACTGCAATTAATGACATATCATCTCTTGTAGCACTTGCTGATAAATTATATAATGCTAATGATGTTGAACCTGTTTTTAACCCTGTTGCCCCCTGATAATTTCTAACTAATTTATTAGTATTTACTAGCTGAGATTTTCCATCTCTTATACTATCCATCCAAATAGTTGTATAGTTTGTTATACTTGGATGATTTACTAGCAACTCTCTTGACATTAAAGCTATATCATATGCTGATGTCATATGACCATCTTCATCTATTCCATGACAATTTTTAAATGTAGTATCATTCATACCTAGTTCTTTTGCTTTTTCATTCATCATATTTACAAACGCTTCTTCTGAACCTGCAATATATTCTGCCATTGCAACTACACAATCATTTGCAGAAACAACACAAATTGACTTCAGCATATCATCTACACTCAATGTTTCTGTTGTATTTAGCCAAATTTGAGAGCCACCCATTCCTGCTGCATTTTCACTTACTGGTATTTTATCAGATAGCGACAACTTTCCAGAATCAATTTGTTCCATAATTAATAATAAACTCATTACCTTTGTAACACTTGCTGGACGCAATTGTTCATGAATATTATGTGCATATAATACTTTGCCTGTACTTTGTTCTATTAAAATAGCTGAACCAGATTCTAAATTAAGTGTATTATCATTTTCTATATTTGATGAGTCTAACATTGTACTAGAAGTTTCTATACTTTTATCAAAAGTAGTCCACATATATGATGTTGAACTTGCAAAACATATTGTATTTGATAACATAATAACTAAAGAAGATACTATAAATAATTTTAATTTGTGCATAACAACTCCTCCTAAACCATATTACTTTAAGTTAATTATATGCATTATTAAATATTTTTATTAATACTCCTATAACATATTTTCTAACTTTTATCTTATCATTTTTTCTTCTTTTTATATTAGTATCTCTATTATTTCATTTATTGGAATTTCAATTTGATTACACATTATTAAACAATGTTTGTATTCATCAATTTTCTTAACATTTTCAATAACTGTTACATATTCTCCTCTAGCACGGTTATTCAAAATTTTTCATACTGTTAGTCCAATAAAATCTATAAGCAAACCTGAAATACAAGCAAAAACTATAACATAAGCTAAATAAATTATAAAATTCTTAATTCCTAATACAATTTTTAATGCTCCTAAATTTGTTACTTTTGTTCCAGGTCCAGTAATCATAAATGCTGTTCCTGCTCCCATGCTCATTCCGAAATAGTAGCCATTCTTGCAAAAGTGGTATTGTTCCTCCTCCACACACATAGACAGGAACACCTATCGTTGCTGCCATTAATACTCCAAATCCTTTGTTACTAAATAAACTTGCAAATCCTTCTTGTGGTATATACATTTGAAATAATACTGTTATGGCTATGCCAAGTAAAAAATATAAACCTGTAGCTTTTATATTTCTTCCTATATTTTTTAATAATCTCATAAACATATTTGGATCTGTATCATGGTTATGTGATTTTCCTTCAAATTTATCAAAATTAAAGAATGACTTTTCTTTTTTATTATAAAAAATCCTTACTAACAAACCTGCAAAAAAGCCACCTAAAATACATACATTTAATCTTATTAGTAATGCAGTATTTCCCAATGC
>CANRBL010000031.1 GCA_947628835.1 uncultured Clostridia bacterium
TCTGACCATCTTGCTTTTTCCATTATTCCATTGTTTCCTACTAATGTCTTTATTGATACTCCTGCCAATATTAATAACACCAATATCGTTATTACTAAGGCTATTAGTGTTATTCCTCTATCACTTGTATCATAAATTGACACAAGGTAACTCCTGCGTTTTTCTTTATTCAATTTTATTTTTTTATTTAATAAACATAATGTGTGTGTGTGTGTGTGTGTACAGCCTCAAGGCTTTTAGCTTCTTTTTCTATTTTTCCTTTTTTCATTTTTTCATTTCCTTTCTTCTTACTTTGTATTTTATTTGTATTTTACAATAATTTTATTTACTCGTCAAGTCATCACATTTTTTTCTTCATCGTTACAATATAATTGCCCTTTCTTATACATATCAATATTTCTTAGACTTTTTATAAACTTAAATTATATCCATTTTGTCCATATTCATTAGTTGAAGTTCCTGTTGTTTTTAATCCTGCTTTTAATGTAACTATAGGGCGAACACCGTAATGCCTCTTTTTGCGTTACATATGTCAATCCTCCACTAGTAACACACAATAATGAATCACCCTGATGATACATATAACTAGAAGTCGCCAACCAATAATTCCTACCACACATCATCACAGAAGTTGATGAAATTGTATTACCATAAGTTGCAACATCATTTACATTAGCAGATCTTGCTGATGTAGCAAAATTATTGTTTACAAAATTATTATTACAAAAATTATTTAAATTATTAGCCCCTGCATCCCCTGCAGTTCCTAAATAATATAATGCTGGACAACCAACATGAACAATTGTTACCACATTACTTGATTTAGTATATACTCTCCAACCACTGCCAGAAGAAAGGCCTACATTTTTACTAGTTCCAGAGGAATATCCTCCAAAACCTCCTTCAGAAGCTGGTGCACCTTTCGTTTCTGTCCAATTTCCTGCATTATAATTTATATAATCTCCCACATTTACTACCTCTGCTAAAATCGGATTATCAACTATTGATATTTCAAAATTTTTACTAACTATCGTACCATCATAATTAATAAATTTACATATTATAGTTGCATTTCCCTTTTCCATTCCTAATACCGTACACATCAATTCATTTCCTGTTACTTCAGCTTTTGTTGTATCACTACTACTCCACTCTATTGATGTATATTTTGCTCCTTCATCATCTATCTTAGCAGTCAATGTTATAGAAGCTCCTACACCTACTTCTGTTTCTCCTGTTATTGTAATGTTACTTACATTTTGAGATTTAACTATGTTATCATTTACTGTTATATTTCCACTATTATCTACTTCTACATCATTTCCCGTATCTGTTAATATTTTAAATTTCCCATCATGCTCTTCATATCTATCTTTATAATGACTGTCCAAAAAATCTTTTATATTTGCTTTTTTTCCTTCTGCTTCGCATCTTTTTTTATACATCTCATATTCATTAGCTATTATTATTCCTTCTTCTTCTGCTTGTTTTTCTTTTGTCACTGTACTTGCATTTTTTGCTCTTGAAATTATTCCATTATCTCCTCCTAATGTTGCAATTGATACTCCTGCCAAAATTAATAATACAATTATTGTTATTACTAATGCTATTAATGTTATCCCCTTATTTCCTTTTACTCTTTTCATACATTTTTCCTTTCTTACCTTTTTAAGGTATACCATTTTATTATAAAAATTTAAGTACAATAAACAGGGAGATTAACTTGTATCAAAAATTGACATAATATTTCTGCTTATTCGTCTATATTTTTTTATACTTTTCTTATTTAATAAACAAGATGTGTGTGTGTGTGTGTGTGTGTGTGTGTGTACAGCCTCAAGGCTTCCAGCTCTTATCCATATTTTTTTATTTTTCATTTGTTTTCTCCTTTCTTTTTATTGTATTTCTTCTTATTTATATTATAGTAATTTTATTTATTCGTCAAGTTCTATTATTTTATTTTATTTTACTATATACATATGTTAACAATTTTCCTAAATGTAATTTATGTAAAATTAGAAAAGTTTTTGTAAAGACTCTTACACTAAACACTTCTCCTTTAGGTTTTGTATAACCAATAATTTGACCTTTTTTATAATCTGGAAATCTTTCTTCTAACCAATTAAACAACTTATCATATTCTTCATTAATTACATTTCTATCTAACTTTTTTGTAGAAAACAAAATTTGCCACTCTATAAATTTCGTAAAAAATGTTTTAATCATTTGATAATTTTTCTCAATTAATCCATTATTTTTAAGCATATCATAGCAATTATTAAGTAATTCAAAAACTTGTAGTTGTGTAATATTTTTTTGAGTAGTATTTGATACACTCTTTGTATTAAAATACCAGTTATATCCAATATAGTCTATAATTTTGATTTTTTGACTCATTAACATTGCTTTCAAATTAAAATATATATCTTCTCCTATATTAACATTTAAAAACTCAATATTATTTTCTATTAAATATTTTTTCTTATATATTTTTGCCCAAGCAGCAACTACCATAAACTTTGACCATTCCTCATCTTGTAATTGCAATGTTTTTATTATTTTTCCATTTTCATTTGGTCGTCTAAAGCCACCAATAACAGCATCATAATCTCCATTTTCGATTGCCTTTACAAATGTTTCTATATAATTTGTATCCAAATAATCATCATTATCAACAAACATTATATACTCACCATTTGCCCTTTTTATACTTTCATTTCTCGTTATAGAAACTCCTTTATTCTCTTGTTCTATTGCAATAATTTTTTCAGGAAATTTATTTTTATATTCATCTATTATTTCTTGTGATTTATCTTTTGAACCATCATTTACAACTAATATTTCAAAATCGGTATATGTCTGATTTAAAATACTTTCTAAACATCTAGCAATATATTTTTCTGAATTGTATACTGGCACAATCAATGTTACCTTTTTATTCATATTTATCTCAACCCTCTCTAACTTTATTCTTTAAGTTTTTTTATACTCTAGGAAAGTCATCATCATTCATGATGATAGACTTGACGTAGAGGATAATTATGCGGAGTTTAGATTTTCTTAAAAGCTTTGCTTTTTAGAAAATCTTAATTCAGTTTTTTTAAATTAGCTACAAAAATTACATATATTAAAAATTGCATTGCCATTATCATTAAATACGATAATACAGAACCATTAATTCCACCAATTTTTGTACAAACATTTGAAACTATTAATGCAAAAATTGAAACTATAATATAAATTATAAACTGTGAATGTGTTTCCCTTATAGTTGTTAAAATAGATGAATATATAATGCTTATAGTATATAAAGTTGCAGCAATTATTATTATTAATAGTTGTAGTTTATATTCACTTAAATCTATTCCATAAACTAAACCAAGCACTTGTGTACCTAAGAAATACGCTAACATAGATGATATTATTCCAAATCCAACTATTGCAAATACTAAGTTTAGTGTCAATTTATTTAAAGCTTTTATATTTTTACTTTCATATAATGCTAAAATCTTATTCAAATATGGATGTATTAAAAATTGAGCTACCATACCTATTACAGTTGCTGGCATTACTATAATTCCAAATACTGTTTGATAATTTTCCTCTAGATAACTATCTATTGCATACTTTGGTGCATTTAGTATATACATTCCTAAAAATGTTATAGCAAAAGTAAAAAAACCATATTTAAATATTTTAAATACATTATTCATATTAACTTTTTGTTTTATTTCTATATATTTAAATGTATTTTTTAAGTCATACACAATCATTATAATTATATTCATAACAATTAATGTACTTATTGTTATTATTAAATTTTTAGTAATAATATCAATTAATACAAATAAAACTACTGATGTAATAGATTTACATGTTAATGACTTTCCTGCAATATCGAGTTGTTCATTTTTTTGTAATATGCCAAATATAACATCACTAAATGCTTCTAATGATTTATATATCGTTAACAGCAAAAATATAGTAGTTTTAAACATTGTATAATGTTTAATTATACAAAAAATTGCAACTAATACTATCATCAATATTGTTGTTATTATTCTATTTACTATATATTCTTTATTCGTTATTGTTTTATCTGGTTCTGTTACTTGATATATTCTTCCTGCATATATTCCCACTACATAAACCAAACATGCTGTAGAAAATGCTATAGTAAAAATTCCAGCATTATCTACACCATTTACTCTAGTTACTGTTATTAAAAAAAATAATGAATTAAAAGCATTAAAACCTGTCCCTAATATATTCCATATAAAATTCTTTTTAAATTGTTTATCTTTTTCCATTGTTACTCCTATGTAAATTTTTTAAATTTAAGTACCATTAATGTACACGAAAATTTTAAACTACAACAAATATTAAAACTTTATATCAATTTTTAATTTATCTACTAAAAATCTATACATCTTTATGAACAACACATATAAATTCAATTTATACATAATAGATATTCCCCATAAACAAAAATGTTTAAATCCCTTTTTTATGGAATATCTAAATGTTAGAAAACGAGATTTTCTCCATGTACAAAAATTTTCATCTAAATATTTTATAGTTTCTTTCATTGTTTGTTTTATATCAATTGTTTTATCATATGATGCTCTATACATAACTGAAATTCCTAAATGTATAAAAGCAAGTAAATCTAAAATTTGTTTCATTTCTTCATATTTATTATGTTTTATATAAAATTCTTTTAGTTCTAATAAATATTTTTTAAAATTTTTTATATCATCTATATTTACATTATGTATTTGTGAATCATATCTTAAATAATAGTGATATAGCACATCTGGTACAAATGCTATTTTAGTTACATACACATATGAGCTTAATAAAAATATCATATCATTAAATCCTCTAAAAGACGAAAATCTAATATCTTTTAACATTTCTCTTCTGTAAATTTTATTCCAAGGTGCTGGATTTATAAATGCAATAATATCATCATTAGGATTTATCTGTATTGTCCTGTTTCCCATTTTAGTCATATTTTTTGCAATAACTTTGTTTGTCTTTAAATCTATTCTTTCAAAACCACACACTGCCAAATCAGCATCATTCTCTTTTGCTGTATTATACAGTTTTTCTGCCCAATTAGGTTCTACATAATCATCTGTATCTACAAAAGATACGTATTCACCTGTTGCTCTTTCTAGTCCATAATTTCTTGTTGTAAATTCTCCTCCATTTTCTTTATGAAATGCTTTTACTTTTTGAGGATATTTTTTTTCATATTCATCTATAATCTGTGGTGCTGAATCTGTTGAGCCATCATCTACACATAAAATTTCAATATCATTTAATGTTTGATTTACTAAAGCATCTAAACATCTTGGCAAATACTCTTCTAAATTATATACTGCTACAACAATTGATAATTTATATTGACTCATCTAATTTCCTCCATTTTGTGTAATTATTTTTTATCATTATTTTTTACCACATCTTCGTGCTCTTTTAATGCTATATAATGATCTAACTCTTTTATCTTTTCATTTAATGATGATATTCTAATATTATCTATAAATGTTTGAACTAACAAAAAACCTATCATTATTAAAAATACGAAATTTACTGGTGCCATAAACCCTAGTTTGTTAGCAAGCCATTCAATTGGACTTGAAAATATACTAACTGCAATAAGTAACACACTTCCTATCATCCACATCACTGAATTTACTACTTTTAATTTTGCCTGCTTTATTTTTGTAACACATAATACAAATGATACTAAAGAACATACTATTAACAAAATTCTTAATGTTAGTGTCATTAATTTTACCTCCGTTTTTTATCAAATATTATCATTCATTATTTTATATCTAGAAAAATTATTAACTTTTAAATACATATTCTGTTATTTATTTTTTCTTGTAATTGATCTAATAAATATAATCGAGAAAAACATATTTATCATATATTCTATTGATTTCAATGGTTTTAAATAGCTTTCTCCAAACTCACGCTCACTCATTTCAACCTGTATTTCTTTTATTTTCAATTTTTTCTTCAGCATATATACCAAAGTATCTGGTTCAGGTGTTAAACTTGCATTTCTTATAAATTCATCAATAGCCTTTTTATCATAAGCCCTCATACCAGATGTTGGGTCACTTATTTTCTTTCCTGTTGTAACTTTTATTGCCAATGTTAGTAACATACTTCCAAACATTCTCATAGACTTTGGTTTCTTCTTAGTTACAAATCGTGAACCAATAGCTATATTGCATTCTTCCTTTTCTATTTGATTTACAAGTTCTTTTAAATACTTAGCTTGATGTTGACCATCTCCATCAAACTGTATAGCAATATCATAGCCATATTTTTTAGCATACTTCATTCCCAACTGTATTCCACTTGTTAATCCATAATTTATAGGCAATGAAACAATATTAAAGTTATTCTTTTCGCATACTTCTTTTGTATTATCCTTTGAGCAATCATTTATTATAACATAATCATAATTTGTATTTTCCATAACATCTTTTACTGTTTTTTCTATGTTTTGAGCTTCATTATATGCTGGTATAATAATTAATACTTTCATATTTTTTTACATATTATAATTAATATGTTCCTCCTTCTTTTTAATATTACAGTTCAGCAATTTTTATACATAACTATTAAATACTGTAGCTAATGTAAAAATATTAAGTATAAAAGCCATTATTATCATTTTATAATTCACATTTTTTATATTCCAATAATTATCTTTTTTCACAATACATAATATCGCTAAAAATAATATTGGTGTAAAATATCTTCCTTGAACTCCACAAATTCTATAAAATGCAACTGGTGTAAAACTTAAATACATTGTTATTTTAATCATTGCTGATATTGCTAATATTATAGCTATATTCCATATTTTAGATATAACATTAAATTCATATTTACTTTTTTCCGATATTACTGAAATAAGTAATATAATAATATAAATAACTATTATTCCAATATTAACATTAACATTTAGCCAACCAAGTGAATTTCCAACTGCACCAAAAATATAATCTGTACCAAAAGTAGTATATTCATTAACAAAAGTTTTTACAAAACTTTTAGGATTATGTATTATATAATCTAACTGCTTTGCTGAATCAACATTCACCGATTCATTATATTGTTGCATAGCAGGTGGTACTGTTTTATATTGTGAAGTAATCATAAACCAACCTATAGAAAAAATACTTCCTATTAAAATCATTACTACTATAATTTTTATATTTTCTTTTCTATTTTCTTTTTTTAGCAATGTTACAAAAATTATTCCTGCTACTAATATATATACATATTTAAACATTGCAACTAATGCAGTAAATATATACAGTATAATTTTATCTTTTTTCGTAATTTCATTTTCTTTAAATACCATATATATTAAATGAACAATATAATAAATTATTGTTGCATTTACTAGTATATCAGATGAACAAGAAGCGGCTTGCTGTAACATCATAGGCATACATAAATATATTGCCATAAGTAATTTTCCAAATGGAATCTTTTTTATTGTAAAATATCCAAATATTAGGAATATTATTATATTACATAATCTAGCTAAATATATCCCTATAAAAAAATTTATGTTAAAAATTCTACATATATTAAATGCTAGTATAGGTCCTATGTATAAAATAGGAAAAGAACCTTGTGCAGCACTAATTGTTTTTATTTCATCAGTATAGTCAGTTGGTTTTGATATTTCATCTATTACATTTTGGTAATGTTGAAAACGTGTATATGAATAGTCCTCTAACTCCTTCAATATAACTGAATACGAATTTCCATCTTCATCTATTGGCGTAAAAATATTTCCTATTGATATATCATAAGCCTTAATTATATGTGAGCCTTCATCTGGTACATTGAATGGTAATATCAAAATCGCATAACCTATGCTAATTGGTATTGCAAAAGTCAAAAAAAGTTTTTCAATAATATTTTTATTCTTATAACATAAATACACAATTATTGTAATAAGAATTATACCTAGTATAAATGCAAGAATCATTTTATTCAAATGATAAAATCCATTATATTTTTTTATTATAAGAATTTCTAAACTTTGTTTTATAAAAAAAACTGAAATCAAAAATTCTATTACATATGATAATCTGCTAAATATGTTTTTACTTATATTCCATAATTCATCTTTTTTCATTATTTACTCATTCCTTTTTAAAAAAATCTAATATTCCTTTATTTGTCATATATAATAATTTTGCAAATATAATAATTATTAACCATATTGTCATATATACTGCTAGTGTTCCAAATAACCCATATACAACATTACTAAAATTTGTTTCCACTTTTAATATAATGTAATGATGTACTAAAAATATAGGATATGTGTATTTACTTATTGTTACAAATATTTTCTGTATAGTTACATTTGTAATTTTTTGACCTATAAATGCAAATACTATAAATAAACTATATCCAACTAGATTTGAAAGTAATACATTCATATTAATATTAGACGCTTGTATAATATAGCATATTGCCGAAACTACCAATGCTATTGCAGCTTGCCAAATTTTAATTTCTTTTACTTCAATTATATACATTCCTAATATAAAGCTATATAAACATACAAATAGATTTTTTGTTATTGGCATCTTTCCACCTGTATAAAATATTAAAATTAGATAATTAATTATTGTTGCCATTATTAATGTTTCTTTAGGATATCTATTGACCAATTTTCTAACCAAAGGAAATAGTATATATATTAAAACTATGCAACCTAAAAACCATTCACCAATTAAGTAAAATGTCTTCACATATACAGACAAATATCCATCCATTCCCAAATATGAAATAAGTATATTAAGTGGTGGTATTCCCCATATGTCTGATTTATTTATATAAAATAAATATAAAAACAATACCGTATATGCAATCCAAAACATAGGATATATTCCTAAAAACCTTTTTTTAAAATATTTTTTTAAATCTATATTCTCTTTATAGTTATACATTAAAGAAGCACCAGAAATCATAAAAAACAGAGTTACACCAATTAATCCCCATTTTCCATTTGAAAATATGGTATAAAAACCATTTATGTTATAATCAACAAAATGCACATAAAAATGATATGTTACAATTATAAACATTGAAATTACTCTTATAAAATCTAAATAAAATATTTTCTTTTTTTTACTAATTTCCATGCTTCCTCCTTTTTTATCTTTTAGTTACAATTAAATAATAAAATCTTTTATTTTCTTAATTTTGCTTTTATTTTTTTCGCAATTTTCCATAATTTACTTCTTCTTGCCATTTCGTATCTATGAATTAAGTGGCCATATGTATTTCTATAATTTTCAAACTCATCATAACTATTTTGATTTTTATATTCTATTAAATCAAATATATCACATAATCTTTCTTTATCTACATTTACAGAGTTGTATATTTCTATATATCTTTTATTCATTTCTTCTATATTTTTAAATTTATAATTTTCAAAATTCTTAATTTTTGAATTATATTCTTCTTTATTATCCCTAATTTTTGCAATTTCTTTTAAAATAAGTTTTGGTTCTAAATCAAATTCTACAACCCACCCTAAATCATCTTTTTTCACTCTATCAGCAACTGCACCTACATCATAAGTTATTACAGGAATTTTAGCCATAAATACTTCTGTTAAAGTATATGAATATGTTTCTGGCCAAGTTGCAAATATACATACTAAATCGATATTATTTTCTACTAATAATTTAGGCAATTCTCCTCTTACATATCCACCATGATTTATATAATTTTGTTTATTTGATTTTAAATAATTTTCATCTGATTTTCCTATTAAATGGATTTTTATTTGACTATCATTATTTTCTTCAATTAATTTCTTTAAAATTTTACTTCCTTTATGTGGTGCCATTGCACCTACAAATGCAATATTAAATTCCTTATTTGTATTTTCTTTTTTTGAATTTTGTACATCTATAAATTCTACACCATGCTCAATTACTTCTATTTGCAAATCTTTATATACACTATTATATATTTGTTTTGTATTTTCAGATGGCACTATTACCTTATCAAATTTATTAAGCATTTTTTCAATTACAGCTTGTCTACTTTTTAAAATATCATTGTTTTCACTTAAACCTAATCTATTATGCAAGCACTTTTTACAATCTTTTTCTTCTAATCTTTCACAATACTTTTCTTCATATACCATATTTATTGTTGGACATATCATATATAAATCGTGTAATGTTATTACAGAATATATTCCTCTTTGTTTTGCTACATCTATTATATCAAATGTGTGATGCAATAAATGATGTACATGTATTAAATCTATTGAAAAATCATCTATTATTTTTTCTAACATTATTTTATATTGATTATCTGTATATTCTGTTAAACCATAACTACTTATTGTTGTTTTAAACCTATAAATTTCTTTTCCATAATCATTTACATATAAATATAATTTGTATGAAGTAAAATCATATTTATCAGGACTTAAAACAAAACAGGCTGTATTTTGTCTAATTCCATTTATTATATCTTTTAAATGTAATGATGTTCCACCAGTCATAGTGTCCATATCTTCTTCCCATTCATTTATTAGATATAATATTTTCTTTTTTCCATATAATTTTACATTCATATTTACATTTTCTTGTATCTCTTTTAATGGATTATTTTGAATAAACATATTTGTTCTATATACATATGTTGGATATCTATCTGCCAACAATTTCATATGACTTTCTACTAATTGAGCTCTTGTTTGTGTTAGATTTTCCTTCGTAAATGACTGTGTTCCTTTATGATATATAAATGTGTCATCACATAAAATATGAGTATAACCATAGTCTAAAGCTCTATAACAAAAATCATTTTCTTCACCATATCCTTTTCCAAATGTTTCATCATCAAAATAACCAATTTCATCTATAACACTTCTTTTTATATACATACAAAATCCATTTGCTGTTGTTAACTCTGGATATTTATGTTTTGAGCATTTTTCCACTACTTCTGCATATTCTTCTAATGATAAATTTTCTGGCAATTCATTATCTACTCCAAAATTCGGTATTGAACAAATTGTACCATTATTTGTAAATGGTGTTGCTGTTGCTATATAATCATTAGAATATACTGCTTTTTGTAATTTTTCTATCCAGTTTTTTGTTACTTCTGTATCACTATTTAACAGTATTACATCACAATTTGAATGTTTCATTCCCTTATTTACTGTTTTTACAAATCCTAAATTTTCTTCATTTTCTAATACTTCTATTTTTTTATCTTTATACTTTTCTGCATATTTTTTTAGCATTGGTAATACTCTTTCATCTGGACTTTTATCATTTATTAATAGTAGTCTATTTGTGTTTAAATCAGTATTTTTTAATATTGATTTTATACATTCTTCTGTATATTCATATGCATTATACACAGGTATAATTATGTCTACATTTTTCAATTTATAATCACATTCCTTCCTAAGGCACACACCTAATTGCCAAAAAATTAAATTCAACATAAGTCAACTTTATAATTTTTTCAGCCATCTCTTCATTTTGCTCTAATTATTACAATTTAATTAGTTTTAATTGCTAAATCATTAGTATCTAATCTCAAATTAGGACTAAAATATTTATCTCCAGATTTTAATTCCATACTCCATTCATTTTCAAAATCTACCATTTGATTTTCTATTTTTTCAACATTCGATAATTTTTGCACACAAAATTCTACAATAGGATTTATTACCACTTGATAATTTTGATTTAGTATTTTTAAACACGTATCAATATGCATAGGCATACCATCATATTTTGAATTAAATCCTTTTATTTTTTCAAAGACTTTTTTATCAATCATTGCATATTTATTATATACGGCAGTAACATTATGTATAATTTTAAGTCTTTGCATATATGTACCTGCATCTTTTGGCGCACCTTTATATAGAAAGTCCCCTATTCTATTCATATTTAATATAATTCCTGAATGTTCTATTTGCTCTTTTTCATTATATAATTTACTTCCGACTATTCCCACATCTTTATCTTGACAAATTCCTAATAAATTTTCTATCCAATTATTTTTAGGAATGTTTATTAAGTTTTCATCTATTATTATGAAATAATCTCCTTTTATTTCTTTTATTGTTTTATTATATCTTTTTTGAATATTTCCTGAAATATTTTTTACTATTTTCACATCATTTTTATTTGTTTTGTATTCATCAGAAATTACTATTATTTCTATATTTTTATATGTATTTTCTTCTATCATACGTATTATTTTTTCAATTTTTTCATTTTCTTTTATGTTGCTTGCATCAATTATAACAGAAACTTTTGGAGTTCCATTAACTTTATATAAAACTTCATAACTTCCAAGTGTTGCTCCATCTACTATATCTACATTTAAATTGCATCTTTTCAAATGGTCTTTTATTACATTTTTTGCAACTTCATATGCATATGGTTTTGCTGAACCATCATATGAAACAGACCCAGGATATACTCTCCAATGATATAACACTTTTGGAATATGCATTATATTTTTCGTATTTTCATACATTCTAAGTGTTATATCAAAATCTTGGCTTCCATCATATTCTGGTTTTAATCCTTCTAATTTGTCTAATAACTCTTTTTTGTATATGCTAAAATGATTTATATAATTTGCACTTCTTAATGTATATATAGAAAAATCTGGTTTAAAAAATACTCCATATCGTGGTTTATCTAATTCTTCAAATTTATCTTCATCTGTATATATAAATTCTACATCTGGATTTTTATTGATTGCCTTTACTATTTCATAAAATGCAAATGGTGGCAAGGCATCATCATGGTCCATAAATCCTACAAAATCTCCTGTTACTAATTTTATTGCCTCATTTGTATTTCCTGATATTCCTTTATTTTCTCCTATTATGCTATATTTAATTCTTGGCTCTTTTTCCATATAACTTTTTATGTACGCAATTGGCTCAGGGCTTCCATCTGCTAGACATAACTCCCAATTGCTATATGTTTGCTTTTGCATACCATTTAATACATCTGTAAAAAAGTTTTCTGGTGTATTATATAATGGTATTACAATACTAATTTTTGGATTTATCTTAAATTTATATTTTTTCTGTTTAGCAAGTTCTAAACTATTTGGTTCATTTGCATCTATCCATTTTTTATAATCTTTTTGTTCTGGCGTATATTGCATAAAAAATTTATTTACTATTTTCTTTACAAATTTTCGTCTTTTTGAATTTTGTGGTAATATTTTCTCAAATCTCATTTTTATCACTTCCATTGTATAATTTTCACTTGCATTCTATATATAAATTGAATATTTGTCAATCTTAATTTTCATTATTTGTTTGCATTCTTTCTAAATTTTCTATATATTCCTGCTTTTTTCTATTATCATCTTTTATATTATTTAATTCATTTTCTAATGCTTGTATATATTGTTGTTTTTTAGCACTATCTTGAATTAATTCATCTGTTTCATTTTTTAAATCTTTAATATATTTTTCTTTTCTTTCTAATTCTTCTAAATATGCTTTATTTTCATTTATATAATTATCAATACGTTTTATATTGTCTTTTTTATTTATCAATTTGTACATTTCTTCATCTATTATTTTTCTTCTTATATTGTCATCTATTTTTCTAAAAAGTTCTTTATACTCAAAAATATTTAATCTTTTTAGTAAATCATCAACATCTATTTTTCTTACTAAATCATATGAATTTAATACTGCTCTATATAAAATAAATTCTATTGGCAAATATTTTTCTTGCCATTCTTGATCAAAAAATATAAATTTATTATCTATATAAAAACAATTTTTAGGTACCATATCCCAATAACAATTTTCTAAAAAATTTAATTTATTTAATATTTCTTCATTGTCATCAATTGTAATATTTTCTTTACATTCTTGATATTTAATTGCATTTTGCAATAGTACATCTTTAAATTTATTTAGTATTTGAACTATATAGTTTATATCATCTGATTTTTCAGCTAGCAATTCATCAAGAGTCTTTTCATTAGGTACATATTTACTATATATTATTCCATCTTTTGCATAGTCTAAGTTTTCAAAATTATTATTAAAGTTATTAATTATTTCATTTATATTTTTTATATGAATATTTGCACTATTATTAGCAGGTATTTTCTCTACAACATTATCTTTTATTATTGTTATCAACTGATATTGCTCTTTTCTCCAATTATTAAATGAAACATATCTTATATCATTATGTATTTTTTCTTTCGATATCTCAATAAAATACGAATTTGTAAAAAATGACATCATTTTAGATGAATTATCAATAATATTTTTTAAAACTTTTTTCTCATCAAATATTTCTATTTCATCTTTCGATATTTGTATATTATATTTTTCAATATGATTTTTCTGTATATTAAAATTTTCATTTATTATAATATCTGGTATTGTATAGTTTGGAAAAATAAAAAATGTATTTATTTGCGTTAAATCATTTTCTTTTATTTCTGTTATTACATTTTGCAATGAGTGAATATTATTTTTATTTTCTAACTTTAATATTCCTGTATCTTCTTTTAAACTATATTTACTCCAGTTTTGTATTCCTGTTTCATTATTTCCTATAACTAAAATTTTTCCATCATCTTTTATTACATTTTTTATTTTACTTATTATATTAGAATATTTTTCATATCCATATATTAATATATAATCATATTTTTCTGTAATATCTATACTATCAATAGATTTTAACAAAGTTATGTTATGACCTTTTTCTTTTAATTCTCTTGTTATATTGTCATTTTCTCCTATTTGCAATATACTTGAATTTTCTTTTATTGGATACCATTTAATTATATTAGAATTAAATTTATCTAACATATTTACAAACCTTTCCTTTCTACGGCATAAATAAAATTATTTTAACTAAACCTCTATTTCTGTAATACCATCTTTTGCTACATAATTATATGTTACATTTAAATTTTCAATCCATTTTCTTGTTTCTTTTGTCGCCCAAGGTCCAGAGTCCTCTTCTCCATAAGCATTATTATCCCACAACCATTGTGGAGTTGGCCATAGACATATTTTAGGACTAACTATTTTATAAAATTCTTCTGTTGCTCCACCTTGTCCATGATGCGCCATTTGTACAATATCTGATTTTAATTTTTTCCCATATTTCTCTATAAGTTTATTACAACTTTCTTCTCCAGTATCTCCTAGAAATAAAATTTTTTTATTATTGACTTGCATTTGAATTACCATACTTGAATTATTTCCTGCATTTGTAGTAATTTCAGGATTTTTTATTCCTAGAATTGTGGCTGTTAAATTGTCAATTTTTATTTTCTCACCAACTTGTGGCTCTATAATTTTGTCTTTTTTGGTTTCTATTATATCAAGAAATTCCATTATTTCTTCTTGTCTTGTAGAATCATTTTGAATATACCATTCTCTGTCATTTAATGATACATATACTGTTTCTATATTTATATTTTCATTTTTTGATATTACTTCAAATGCTCCCATATGGTCAGAATGTGCATGTGTTAAAAACCACGCATCTACCTTTCCACCATTTTCTATAATATATTGTTCAACTTCATTTGCATCTCCTTCTGTTCCTCCATCTATTAATACTATCTTACCACTTTTTGTCTTTATTCCATACCCCATCATTTGCCTTGTTGTTGTTGGTTCAAATTGCGTTATATATATATGATTATCATTTGTTCTTATATATATTACTGCAAAAAATGATATTATAATTAGTATTATTACTGTAAGAGTTTTCTTCATTTTTTATTTCCTTTCTTAATATAAATCTATAAATAGCTAACTTTCAATTCTAATTGAAATAAAATATATATTTTTGAAAAAAGCGCATTGAAAATAATTAAGCTAGAAATTCTTAAAAATTTTATGGAAAGAGTTCACGTAGCGAAGCGAAGTGGAAGGGTGCCATAAAATTTTTTTAGAATTTCTGTGAAAATTATTTGAACGAGCATTTTTGAAAAAATAATATTTTATTTCAAAAATGTTTATATTTATTTTATACATATTAAAAGTAACCATATATTTTTTTTCATTCCGTTCTCCAAGGCGTTTAAGTCTTGTTGGCTTTAATATATATAGAAACACATTAAACCATATTGCCAGAAATAAATATGTAGGTCGAACTCATTTAAAAAATTATATGGTTACTTTTTTACTATAGCTTTAATTTTTAACTATATTTTAGTAACTACAATATTTGAATCTAATCTACATAAACCTACACAATCTTTATTTGATGTGATTTCTATTAATAATGCATCATATTTTCTGCTTAATACTTCTAAATCCCCATTTGAATTAAAACGAGTACAGCTAAATGATAAAGTGTATTTATTAGGAGCTAAACTTAATTTTTGTCTAAATTGTGCAATTACAGTATCGCCTTCATTAAAATCACCTGTTAAAATATTCTCTACTAAAGTATTTGTTCCCATAATATCTAATCCCTTGAAATCTTTTACAGTCATTGTAAATATTGGATTTGATACTTTTTCTTTAAATACCACTTTTGATTTTAAAATAACTTCTTTATCATTTTCTATTGATGTTGTTAAAATATTACCATTTGTATCAAATATTCCAAAATCAATTAGTTCAGCTTTTCCATTTCCATATTCTATAATATTAGGATTTACATTATAATGTTTTTTCCATTCTCCAGTAATTATTGTATTTTGTTGTTTTTGGTTATCTTTATTGTTGTCATCATTTACATTTTCTAATTCTTTTATTACATCATTTTCCTCTATTTCATCATCTAATTTAACTATAATCTTTTTATATTTTTCTACTCCTCCTTTTACATTACCATCATATATTTTTTTTCCAGAATTTATTATGATAGCTCTTGTACAATTTCTAATTACATCATTTATATTGTGAGTAACAAATAATATAGTTTTTCCTTCTTCCTTAAATTGTTCAAATTTTTTAAAACATTTTAGTTGAAACGCTATATCTCCAACAGATAATACTTCATCTACTATTAATATTTCTGGGTTAACATTTATAGCACAAGCAAATGCTAATCTAGCAAACATACCTGATGAGTATGTTTTTACTGGTTGGTATAGATGTTCTCCAATATCTGCAAAATCTATTATTTCTTGTTCTTTTTCTTTTATTTCTTCATTTGATAAGCCCATTACTTGACCATGTTGATATATATTTTGTATTCCTGTAAGTTCACTATTAAATGCCGCTCCTAATTCTAATAATGAACTTATTTTTCCTTTTATTTTTACATCTCCACTTGTTGGTGTAACAACTCCTGTTATTATTTTTAATAGTGTAGACTTTCCTGCACCATTTTTTCCTAATATTCCTAAAATTTCTCCTTTTTTTACATTAAAACTTACATCATTAAGTGCTTTAAAGTTTGTATGTTTTTCATACTTTGGTAATATAGTTTCTAATAATCTATCCTTTTTTCTATTAAACATTTTATATTCTTTTGTTAAATTTTTTATTTCAATAACATTTTCTTCTTCCATTTATAGTAACATTCCTTTCCAATGCACAAATAATGCAATTTGACATAACTAAATTATTGTTTAGCTTTTTTACAATACATCAACAAAATCTTTTTTATTTTTCTTAAATGTATAATTTCCCCATATGTACATAAATATTGTTATTACCCAAAATATTATTGTAAACATTCCATTATTTGTAAAAACTATTGAATCATCAATAAATACTTCCCTAAAACCTGTAACTAAGTATGTAAATGGTAAACATTTGAATATAGTAGTTAGTCTTGGATGGTTTACTAATTGTGTCATATTCCATATTATTGGAGTAAACCAAAATAGTAATTGCATTATAACTCCTAATAATTGTGAAAAGTCTGGTACTAATGCTGATACTGCTGATGTAAATCTTGTAAATGCTATTATAAAGCAATATGCACAAAATACTATATATATAAGTAGCAATATGTTTGGTAAATATCCATAAATTGTACACACTATTACTGATATAGCTATTAAAAATATAGATACAAAGCTTGTACCAATTATAGATATTATTGGTATTATATCTACTGGAAATACTACTTTTTTTACTAAATAACTATAGTTTCTAATTGAACTGCTTGCATTTATTATATTATCACTTATACACATCCACATAGACATTCCTGGTAAAAACCATACTACATATGGATTGTTGCCAGCACTTCCTGTTTTTAATATATATTGAAAAACTATTACATATGTTAACATATATATAAATGGTTGCACAAATCCCCATATAGAACCTAAAGTCGTTCCTGCAAATCTATTTTTAAAATCGTTTTTTCCGAGTTGCCAAATTAATTTTCTATTTTTTATAACTGTTTTAAAAAAGTCCATTTTTTATTTTCCTTTCATTTTATTTTAAATATTACATATCCCACTATTGGAAAATGAAAAATTATTAATTCTTTTATAATTTTTTTTAATAAATTCTTTCCTGATAGTGCTTTAAAATATGTTATTAATTTGAAGTTGATATATTTTGATTTTTTTAAATTTTCGTAATATTTTATAATGTTTTCAATAAATTTTTTATTTTCTTTATTACCTTCATTTTCTTCATATTCTAAACACATTTTTGCTCCGTTAAGATATGCTGTATCGATTACTTCTTCTCTATATTTTAAATATGATGTATATGAATTTCCTTCTTTTTCTTTCCATCTTTTTAAATTTTGTGATAAATTTCTTCCCCCAAAAACATTGTTATTATGTAATCTGTAATTAAATAATGGTTCATATATGTAGTCTATACCTTTACCTTCATTTGCAATAAATGCTGCTAACCAATCATGTGCCATAACATTTTGTTTAAATGGTATCATTTTATTTTTTACATCTTTTGTGATTATTTGAGAGCAACCTATTCCTATACATCTTGATATGGCAAGTTTACTTTTTCCTTTTATTATTGGTACATTTTTGAATTTGAAATAGTTTTCTTTTAATATATTGTCATTTTCATCTATCTGCTTACAATTACAATATACTAAATCTACATTTGATTGTTTTATTTTTTTTATACTTTCTGCTACTTTGTTTTTATACCATATGTCATCATGGTCACAAAACATTATATATTTTGCTTGCGTTTGTTTTAATAAGTATTCAAAATTTTTATTATATCCTAAGTTTTTTTCTTGTAAATATAATTGTATTCTATTATCTTTTTTTTCGTATTCTTTTAATATATCTACCACATTTCTATCTGTAGAGAAGTCATCACTTATATGTATTTTTATATTTTTATATGTTTGATTTATCAAACTTTCTATCTGCTTTCTTAAAAATTTTTCTTTTGAATTATATGTTGTTACTATTATATCTATTAAATCTTGCTCCATTATTTTAGATATGCTATTAACATATTTCCTTTCTATATTATTATTTATAATTATTTTTTTACTCTAGATAAGTCGTCATCATTTATGATGATAGACTTGATGTATTTTAGCTCTTATATTAAACATTATCCTCCCTATTATAGGAGTATTCATCATTAAAAATGTTTTTATCCTCATTTCTAAATATTCCATATTGTATAACTTAAAAAATGTTTTTAAGTTTCTAATATTAATATATTTTTTGTTTCTTATATTTTCAAAGTATTGTATCGCTTTTTTAGATAGGTCTATTAATTCTTTTTTTTCAAATGCTTGCTCATTTTCTATATATATTTTGAATTGTGCTATTTTTAGATTTATGTATTTTTCTCTGTATTCATCAAAATCTTGTATGTAATTTTTCATTCCATATATGCCTAGCTGATTGTCCCCATGTTGCCTGTATTTTATTGTTGGCTCATCTAAAAAAGATAATTTCCCTTGCTGTGATATAATTAATGCTATCCACCAGTCATGTACCATTGGGTATTCTTGCGGTATTGGTATATATTTTTGTATTAATTCCTTCTTTGAAATTATCGTACACCCTGTTACACAATTTCTTAAAAATACTAATCTATAATCATTATATTTTTTTATGTTTTTTTTAAATTTCATATATTTTACTAATGATGGTGTTATTTCTTTTAAATTTTCATTTACTACTTGTAAATCTGTAAATACTAAGTCTGCATTTTCTTTTTCGATTTTTTTTAATGATTTTTCTACTTTTTCTGGTAACCAATAATCATCTTGGTCTGATAACATAAAATATTGATGTTCTACTCTTTTTAGTAGTTCTTCAAAATTTTTTTTGTATCCGATGTTTTTTGAGTTATATTTTACTTTTATTCTACTGTCTTTTTGTTCATATTCTTGTAAAATTTCTTTTGTTGTGTCTGTTGAACAATCATCATTTATTAGTATTTGTATATTTGTATATGTCTGGTTTATTATACTGTCTAATTGCTCTTTTATGTAATCTTCTCCATTATATGTTGCTAATAATATGTCTATAGTTTCTTCCAATTTCTATCACATTCCTTCCTAATGCACACTTCATTTTGTCTTTTTATTACTATGCAGTAATTGTATATTTATTTTAGCAATTTGTCAATGTATATATATTTTTCACAAAAATAAAGATTACTTGACAAATGCTGGAGGCAAACACCTCCAGCACTTTTTATGAAAAATTTTCCTTTATGTCTTTCTTTTTGTATATTATGGAAATTAGAATTGCTATTCCCATAAATATACCAATTGCAACAATCATTATAATCCCAGTAAGTAGTCCAAATGCAAAAATAAAAAGGCATAAACCTATTTTTTGACTTTTTAAATATTCTTCCTTTGAGGAATATGTAGGTCCTTTACTTAAAATTTCAAAATTCTTTGACAATGTTACTTTCATACTTGCAGAAACAAATATTTTTTCTTTATTGTTGCCAAGACTATACTGAAATATAATTTTATCATCTTTATACGTAATTTTATATTCCACAACATCTTCAGGCATCATAGATAAATTAATTCCATCTTTTTCTATAACATTATCAGCAATTTCATTAAGATATTCGTAAGCATTTTCAGAATATGCTTCGAAATCTTCACTAATAATATTATAATAAATTAAGCTACTTACAATTGTTACAAAAATAAAAATAAATACTACTTTAGTTACTAAACGATTACTTTTTTGGTTAATATAACTTAAAGCACAATCACAAAAATACCGTTTTTCTTTCATAAATAACTCCTCCTTTATTACAATAATCATTGTTAAAAGTTACTACATTTAATTCTATGGATATTTTACTATATTTTATACGATTTTTCAACAAAAATCTTTTATTTGAACTAAATGTTATTAATTAGTTTTATATAATAGGAAATGTCAGTATGATTTTCCTATTATATAAAAAAGCACCTCTCATTTGGGTGCTCCTTTCTTTTATTTGTTAATATTATTTTAGTTTTCCATAATACATATCACTAAATATTCCACCTTTTTCAATCAATTCATCATATTTTCCATCTTCTTCAATCTTTCCTTTATTTAAAACTATAAT
>CANRBL010000032.1 GCA_947628835.1 uncultured Clostridia bacterium
AGTTATACAAAAGGAGAAGATGGAAGCTATACATATGTAGAACCAGGAAAAGGAGAATACGAAGTACAAACAGTAGCGACAACAGTAGGAAATACAGCAAAATACACAAAAGTAAATGAGGGAAAAGGAGAATATCAAAAGACAGCAGATGGAAGATACGAATATGTAGGATATGGAAAAGGAGAATACAATAAAACATATTATAGTTTTGTAAATAATGCATATAAAAAAGTAAAAGATGGTCAAGGAAATATAATAAAGACATATAAATATGTAGGAGAAAATCAAGGAGACTATAAATTACAAGAAGACCAAACATATAAAAAAGTGGCAATGGGACAGGGAGACTATAAACAAGTATACAAAAATGTAGGACAAGGAAATGGAAACTATGTAGCAAAGACAAATAATACGAAATTACAAATGACAGGAGTAGGAGAAATAACACTAAACATAAAGGAAATAGAGACGCCAGAAGGATATATACCACTAGCAGAGAATGTAAAAATAACATACGATAGAGATAAGACAACGAAACAAATAGATATAGACAGCATAGAAATAGAAGGAAAAGAGACAAAAGTAAGTAAAGACAGGACATATGTAATAACAGAAGATGGATATGTAAAAGTAGAATTAACAGACGGAGGAAAAAATGTAGAAATAGTAATAAAGAATAAAGAAAAAGTACAAATAGGAATAGAAAAATCAGATGTAGAAGACAGAGAGATAAAAATAAATGGAGCAGTATATGAAATAATAAACGAAACAACAAATGCCGAATATGAAATAGGAACAGCAGAAAAAGGACTAGGAGTAACATATTTAAAAGACGAAAAAGAAGGAACATATAAATACAAAATAAAAGAAAAAGAAGCACCAAAAGGATATGACATAAATGATGGAGAAGGAGAAATAGAAATAACCTATGAAGAAAAAGAATATGAATATTGTGGAAGAAAAGAAAAAATATTAACAATAAAAGAAGTAAAAGTACTAGATGAAGGAAAAGATACAAAAACAGGAAATCCATTAATAGAATTAACAAATAAAGGAGAAGGAGACGCATATAGAACATATATACAATTGAATGTAACAAATAAAAAGAGTCCACAAATAAAAGACCCAGACAGTCCAAATCCACCAGATCCACCAACACCACCAACGCCAGAAGATACATATGAAATAGATATAATAAAAGAAAACAGCAAAGGAGAGGCATTAGAAGGAGCAAAAATAGAGGCAAAATTGTTATTAGAAAACCAAGATGGAAGTAAAACAGACATAAGCAAAGAAATAGAAACAGGAAAAGATGGAAAGATAAAATTTGAAAAGTTAAGCAATGAAGGAGAAATACAAGTAACAATAAAAGAAAAAGAAGCGCCAGAAGGATATGTAAGAAGTACAAAGGAAAAATATGTAACATTAACAAGAGAAAAAGATGGAACAATAGAACTAGTAGAAGAGAAAACATCAGACAGCTTAAAAGAGAAAGTAAAAATAAATGAGCAAAACGACAAAATAGAAATCAAAATAGAAAACACACAAAGCTTAAAATTTAATATAGTAAAAACAGATAGTGAAGATGAAACAATATTACTAGAAGGAGCAACATATAAAATAGAAGATATACAAACAGGAAAAGAATGGTATGTAATGACAGAGGAAGGAGGAATAGGAAGCATAGAATGGCCAGAAAAACCAACGGGAACATATTACTTTAGAATAGTAGAAATTTCAGCGCCAGAAGGATACAAGATAAGTAAAGAAGATACAATAATAGAAGTAACATATGAAGGAAATGTAGTAGAAGAAGATGGAGATGACAGTGGAGATGGAAACGGCGGAGACATAGAAGACGAGCCAGATACATTAAGCTTAGTAAACATGATAAATAATTTAAGAGAACAAACAGAAAAAATACAAGAAATTCAAAAAATAGCAGAAATAGACGGAATAGGCAGTGAAGTAGGAGAGAATGAAAAAGAAGATACAGAACAAAATGGAGAAGAAAGTGAAGAAGAAGGAGAAGAAGAATATTATGACGAATATGAGGAGGAAGACGAAGATAATTATAATAAAGGAAATAGTGGAGAAAATGAGAAATATGAAGAGGATGAAGATTATGAATATGATGAAAATGGAGATTATGATGAAGGATATGATGGAAATGAAGAAATAGATGAAGAATCAGACGATGATGAAGAAGTAGAAGATGTAGATGAGGAATACAACGAAGAAGATGATGAAAAGAGAGAAGAAGAAAATGATGTAGAAGAAGCAACAGACCCAGAAGGAGAAGAAGAAGATTATGATGACTATGACGATGTAGATGAACCAATAGAAGAGGGAGAAAAACCAGAAAATCCAGAAGTACCAGAAGAGCCAGAATATGATTACAATGATGAAGAAACAAGAGTAAAAATAACAGGAACGCAAATAATAGGAACAAGTAAAGATATAAAAGGAATAGAAAATACAGAAAGTGAAATAACAGTAAAAGCAATAGATACAGGAACGCCAAAAGATGGTTGGGAACTAATAATACAAAAAATAGACTCAGAAATAAGATATGGAGAAAACAGTTTACCATGGGGAATAGGAATAAATGAAGCAGAGTTAAAGATAAAAGTATCAACAGAAAATGGAAGAGGAAATATGTATAATAAAGAAGCACAAACAGGAGCGCAAGGAGAAAGGTACATAGAAAAGACAGATACAACAAAAACACTAACAATAAAAGGAGTAAACCATGATGGACTAATAAGTATAGAAGAATTACAAGCAGACGGAGTAATAAATGTAGATATAACAGAATTAGTAGCCCCACCAAATAGATATTTTGACGGAAAGAGTAAATGGATACAATTCTATATAGATCCAGTAACAGGAAAAGCAAAGAAAATGAACAGTGATGAAGGAAAAGACTCAGCAAACGTAGACTACTATGTAGATAACAAAAATAAGCAACTAATAGTAACAATATCAAACGAACTAAAAGGAGAATACAACTTCCTATTAACAAAAGTAGATAAAGAAAACAAAGAAATAAGGCTACCAAATGCAACATTCAAGATAGAAATACCAGAAGTAGGGGAAGTAGAAGGAACAACAGATGAAAGAGGACAAATTTTAATACCAAATATGAAAATGCCAGAAAAAGAAGGAAAATACGAATATACAATAAAAGAAATAGAAGCTCCAAGTGGATACAAAATAGCAGGAGAAGTAAAATTAGAAGTAGAATTTAAAGCAGATGAAACAGGAGAAATGCACATAATAGATGCATATGTAATAGAAGGAGAAGCAGAAATAACCAAAAAAGAAGACGGAACACAACCACAAAGCTATATAGGAGTAAAAATAGAAGATGAAAAAGAAGAAACAGAAGACACATATGAAATAACAATCCATAAAAAAGACGAAAAAGGAGAAAATCTAAAAGGAGCGAAATTCAAAGTAAAAATAGAAATGGGAAGTGGAGAAGAATACTACATACCAGAAGTAGAAACAGATGAAGAAGGAAACATAGTAATAAAAGGATTACAAGGAACAGGAAGAAGTAAAGTAACATTAGAAGAGATAGAAGCACCAGAAGGATATGAAAAAATAGATGGAGAAATGGAAGTAGAATACAGAAGAGACAGCACAAGTAAAAAGCTAGGTATAAAAGAAAGAAGTGAAGAATTAGAAGTGAGCACATATGAAGAAGAGAAGAATATGAAAATAGAAATAGAAAATGAAAAAGAAGAAGAAACGCCAGACATAAAAGAACAACAATATGAAATAGAGCTGCAAAAAATAGACAAAGACAACGAACAATTATGTTTAGCAAATGCAGTAATAGAAGTAACAGCGCCAAATGAAGAAAAAATAGAATACACAACAGACGAAGAAGGAAAAATAGACATAATGAAAGCAAAACCAAAAGAAGGAACATATGAATATGTAATAAAAGAAATAAAAGCACCACAAGGATACGAACTAAATGAAAAAGAAATCCGCTTTAGAATAACATTCAAAAAGAATGAAGAAACAAACAAAATAGAAATAGAAAGTTATGAAATACTAGAAGGAGAGAATGTAAAAATAGAAATAGGAAAAGAAACAATACAAGTAGAAGAAAATGAACAAGTGGCAGAAAATACACAACAAGAAGAAAGTGAAGGACAGAATGAAAGTGAAGAAAATAAAAAACAAGAAAACGAAGAACCAGAAAACACAGAAGAACTACAAATAAAAGAAATAGAAATCCAAAAAATAATAATAAAAATAGAAAATGAAATGAAAGAAGAGGAAAAGAAAAATGCATATACATTACTATTAGAAAAAGTAAATGAACAATCAGAAAGAATAAGAATACCAAATACAGAAGTAAGAATAAAAATAAAAGCAGAAAGTGGAGAAGAATATTACATAGAAGGAAAAACAGATGAAAAAGGACAAATAAAAGTAGAAAACTTACAAGGAACAGGAAGAATAGAAGCAACATTGCAAGAAACAAAAGCAAATGAAAAATACGAATTAGATGAAACAGAAAGAGAAGTAGTATACACAAGAGATAAGCAAAGTAAGGAAATAACAATAGAAGAAGTAAAAGACGAAAAAATAGAAGCAAGACTATATGATGAAAATAAAAATATAGAAATAATACTAACGAATAAATTAAAAGATCAAAAAGAAACGCCATACGGAATAAAAATAGAAAAAATAGACAAAGAAGACATAAGTAAAAGGCTAGAAGGAGTAGAGTTCCAAATAACAGATGCAAGAGGAGAAATACATGAAGGAAGAACAAATGAAAATGGAGAAATAGTATTAGAAAGTTTACCAAAGCCAAATAAAGAAGGAACATATATGATAACAATAGCAGAAAAGAAAGCAAAAGAAGGATATAAGGTAGGAGAGACAACAATATTAGCAGTAACATACGAATATGATGAAGAAATAGAAGGATTAAAAATAACAAAAGTAGAAAAAGAAATAGGAGAAAATGTAGCAGAAATAATAAACAAAGAAAATAACTATATAGAAGTGCAAATAACAAATGAAAAAATAAAGGAAGACAACCCAGATAATCCAGATATCCCAGATAATCCAGACAATCCAGACAATCCGGATGACCCAGATGATCCAGATAGCCCTGATAATCCAGATAACCCAGATGGTCCAGATATACCAAATGTTCCAGAAAGACCAATACCAGGAAATGAGAGTTTAGAAGGAAAAGTAAAACTAGAGAAATACATAAATAAAATAATACAAGTAGACACAGAAACAAATGAAATAAATAAAATAAATGAAATAAGAGCAAAAATAGCGAAAGCAGAAATATCAACGAAACAATTAAAAACAGGAATGAAACTAGAATACAGAATAAGAATAACGAACATAGGACAAGAAGAAATGGAAGTAAAAGAAATAATAGATGACATACCAAATAAACTAGAATTTAAAGAAAGTGACAACACAGGCTGGCAGGTAAATGGAAAACAAGCAAAATACAACTTAGGAAATACGAAATTAAAAATAGGAGAAAGCAAAGAAGTAAGTATAATACTAACATGGAAAACAGAGCAAGGATTTGGAACACTAAAGAATATAGCAATGGCAAGAATGGCAGATGGAAGTACAACAGAAAAAGCACAAGCAATATTCATAATATCAATAAAAACAGGAGAAAAAGTAGCAATAGGAGCAGTAATAATGACAATAATACTAGCAATAATGGCGATATTAATAAAGAAAAAGAAAGATAATATTGCAAAAATGGCAAATAGAAAAAAATAAAAGTAAAAAAGAGATAGCAAAAATAATTGCTATTTCTTTTTTGTATAGTAGGAATGTTTTGCTAATAGAGAAATACAGTAATCATCCATAAAGTGTTTACATAAAAGAAACAATATGGTATAATATGTAAGTAAAAAATTGTGGAGGTATATTATGAGTAAAATAGAGAAAAGAGAATTTGAAGAATTTTTAAAAACAGTTAATTTTTATCTTGTAAATACAGATTTAACTTATATATGGAATGGCAATATAAAAGACAAGGTTTTTCAAGAATTTTATTGTAAAATGCTTCAAGGAGAGAATTCATATGAAAAATTCATTAAATATATAGACTTTTTAGATCCGAAAAAGGTTTTGATATGTATATATATGAATGCAAAAAGATTACAAAAAGGTAATTATGAAAGGGAAAAAATACTACAATCAGCTAGGAAATTATTAGACAATTTCAAAGATGAAAAACTAGGTTACATAAGAAAATTTGGCGATGATATAGAAGTAGTAAGTATGTTTGATGTATATAATAATGATAATTTAACATCTCAAGATGAGATGAAAGAAATAATAGAAAAACTATCATACACAACAATACTACAATTAATGGCTATATCAGAAGACTCAGAGAATTTATATGCAATAGATAATTTAAGACCTACTATAATTGATGCAAGTTGCTATAATTATTTAGCAAAAAATAATGATCAAAATAGTCAGCAAGAGCAAGAAGAATTGATGAAAGATATGGTAGTTCTAGAAGCTGTGGATGAAAAAAGAATGAGAAAAAATTTGGTAAAATATGCAAGATATGTGGATATAAAAAAGATATGTTTAAAATTATTTTCAGAAGTACAATCTAAATTAGAAAGTGGAGAATATAAAAGTGAAGAAAAAGAAATATATGAAAACACATTAAAACAATTATATCAAGTTATAAAAGGTAAAAATGTAACAATAGATATTAATGGAAAGGAATATAGTTGCAAAGATGCTACAATTGCAATGCAACAATTTTGTGGTAACTTTTATTTTAAAGTAGAAGAAATTGAAGAAGCAATTGAAAATATAACTAAAAATAGCATACAACCAGATGAAAAACATATTGCATTTGTAAATAATTATATAAAAGCAAGAAGAAGGAAAATTCATAATTTTGAGGAATTAAAATTTTTTGCAAATTATATATTTAATAATGAAGAATTATTACAGATGTATTTAAACGGTCAAATTGAAATAGAAGATATAGAAAAATTAAAAATAGAAAAAGAAGAAGAAAATGAAGAATTTGAAATAATATCAGATAATGATTTTATACAAAAATATAAAGAAATACAAGATATAAAGCAAGGAAATGTAGATTTAGAGAATAAATTAAATCAATTATCCATTTTATATGCAAAAACAAATGCTAATGGTGTAAATAGAAATAACCATATTAATAACATATTAAATACAATAAGTACTAATAAAGATTTGGAATATTTATTACAAATGGGAATAATAAATGAAGAAGAAGTAAAAGTAACAAAGAAAAGAATTGAACAAGAAAAGATTAAAAAACAAGAAATGGAAAAAGAACAAAGAGAAAAAATGTTCAAAGAACAACTAAAAACTATAGACGGAGTACAAAACTTTTTAGAAAATGGAATATTAACAGAAAGTGAAGTAATAGAAGAAACAATAAAAGGAAATATAAACAAAGAAACATTTATACAATTATATTTATCTGGAAAAATAAACTTAAATACATTAAAAGAGTATGCAACAAGATATGATTTAAATGAATTAATATCAAATGAGAACATAATAAATGAAATAGCTTCAAGAAAAGGTACAAAAAATTATAAAAAAGAAATGAATTTGCTAGCATTATATAGAAGATTAAAAGATAAACAAGAAGAAGAAAAAGGTAAAGCTGTAAGTGAAATTGAAGAAGAATATAAAGACTTTATACTATTCCTTGAAGTCGCATTAGAAGAACAAGGAAAATCAGACACTAGTTCAGAAGATAGAATAAAATTATATAATTCAGGAATATTGCCAATAGATACAATAATTGATTGGGGAGATAAAGAAGAATTAACAAATATATTAAGTGGTGGAAAATTGAAATTAAAAGATGTAAAAGAATTATATTCAAAAAAAATAATAAATAATGATGAAGTAACAAGCATAATAAAGGCAGAAAATACAACATTAGCGCAAAAAATTGCTTTATTAAGTATGGTATATAATGGAAATGATGAATATAGAAACCAAGGTTTGCAAACAGCATTTGAAACAATAAAGAAAAACGCAAAAGGTAATAAAAAAGGTAAAATTATAGAAGAAAAGCAGGATAAAGAATTAGAAAGTATGTTAAGTAATAATTCAGAAATGATAAAGTCATTAATATCAATAGATAATGAAACAGAAATTGAAACAACTGATGATGGTCACATAATAGTTCATCTACCAAATATGCAAGGTGGAATAGTAGTAATAGAACAGTTATACTCTATTGATACAACTAAAAACACAATAAAACCAAAAAAAGGAAACAATATATATATAATAGATGAATATGAATATATAAATAGAAAAGAAGAAATTATAAAAGACGAAGAAATAGATAAAAAAGAATTAGGAGAATTGGAAAAGCAAAGGTTAGCTAATAGACAAGTAAATATATCACCAGAAAGTATAAAGAAAGTTTTTGAAAATGGTATCAATAATCAAAAATATTCTGAAAAAGAGAAATCTAATATAGAAAAAATAACTAAAAGTGCTAAAGAACTTACAATATAGGTTACTTGATAGTGTTTTTTTTCAAAAGCATTGAAATATAAAAAAAGGTTTAAAAAAATATGCATATGTGTTATACTATAAAATAGATTTTAACTGTTAGGAGGGAAGTGATTAAAAATGATAACATTTAGCAAAGACGATTTTGATGAAAACACAGAAGATATTTTAAATTCAATAAATAAAATGTTAGAAAAAAATAAAACAGAAGAAAACAAAGAAGAAAGAGAGGAAAAGAAAAAATAAATGGAAATAAATTTAGAAAAAGCAAGAAATGAATTTATTGAATATACAAACGGATATGATACTAATGAAGAAATGATAAAATTAAAAATTGGGCATTCAATAAGAGTTATGGAAATAAGTAAAAAAATAGCATTAAGTATAAATTTAGAAGAAGAAAAAGTAAAAATTGCAACATTAATAGGTTTACTACATGACATTGCTAGATTTGAACAATATACAATATATAAAACATTTTCAGACAAAGAAAGCATAGACCATGGAGATTTAGGAGTAAAAATATTGCAAGAAAATAACTTTTTAAGAAACTTTATAGAGAGTGATAAATATGATAATATCATTTTAAGGGCAATAGGTAATCATAATAAATATGAGTTAGAAAAAGGTTTAAATCCAGAAGAAGAGATATTTGCTAAGATAATAAGGGATGCAGATAAAATAGATATATTTTACGAAGCGGAAACAATGTTTTGGAAAGACGATAAAGAAGTAATAGAAAATAGTATATGTACACCAAATATTTTAGAAGAATTTGTAAAATGTAAATTAATAGATAGGAGAAAATATAAGACAAATAAAGGAATTGATAAAATAGTACAGTTACTCGCATTTATATTTGACATAAATTTTAAAGCAAGTATTGAAATAATAGATGAAAATAATTATATAGAAAACATATTAAATAGATTTGATTATAAAAAAGAAGAAACAAAACAACAAGTAAAGCAGATAAAAGAAATAACAAAAAAATATATACAGAATTATAATTAAAAATTACAAAATAAAATACGTAAAATAATTAAAAATACAAAAATTATATAAAGATAAAATATATTACAAATTAGCAAAAGTAAAATTTTCTGTATTTAAATGTATAAATACCAAGATATAAATAATATTTTGCAAAATAGAAAGGAAGAAAAAATGTACAGAACTCATAATTTAGGAGAATTAAATAAAAATAATATAAATGAAAATGTAGAACTTTCAGGATGGGTCCAAAAAGTTAGAAATTTAGGTGGAATGATATTTATAGATTTAAGAGATGAACAAGGAATTACTCAAATAGTAGTAAATGATGAACAATTACAAAATAAAGCAAAAGAAATAACAACAGAAAGTTGTATACACATATGTGGTAAGGTTGTGGAAAGAAGTAGTAAAAATTCTAAAATTGCGACAGGAGAAATTGAAGTAATTGCAGAAAAAATAGAAATATTAGGAAAATGTAAAAATGTTTTGCCATTTGAAATTAATACAGATCAAGAAGTAAGAGAAGATTTAAGATTAGAATATAGATTTTTAGATTTAAGAAATGAAAAATTACATAACAACATATTATTGCGTTCAAAAATATTAAAAACATTAAGGGATAAAATGGAAGAATTAGGATTTTATGAAATACAAACTCCAATTCTTGCTAACTCTTCTCCAGAAGGGGCAAGAGATTATTTAGTACCAAGTAGATTGCATAAAGGTGAATTTTATGCTTTACCTCAAGCACCTCAGCAATTTAAACAATTATTAATGGTTTCAGGATTTAATAAATATTTTCAAATAGCACCATGTTTTAGAGATGAAGATCCAAGAGCAGACAGGGCACCAGGAGAATTCTACCAATTAGATTTTGAAATGAGTTTTGCTACACAGGAAGATGTGTTTAAAGTAATAGAAGAAGTTATACCATATACATTTAAAAAATTTACAAATTGGAAAGTAGACGAAGGTCCATTTATTCGCATTTCATATAAAGAAGCAATGGAAAAATACGGTATAGACAAGCCAGATTTACGTAATCCACTTATAATTCAAGATGTTACTGAATTATTTAAAAATTCAGATTTTAATGCTTTTAAGAACAAAGTAGTAAAAGCCATAGTAGTGGAAAATGGAGCAAGTCAGGGAAGAAAATTTTTTGATAAAATGAATGATTTTGCAATACAAGAAATAGGAGCAAAAGGATTAGCATGGACGAAATTGGAACAAGATGGAACAGTTCAAGGTGGAATAGCAAAATTTATTACAGATGATATAAAAACTAAGCTACAAGAAGAATATAATGTAAAAGAAAATTCAGCCATTTTCTTTATAGCAGATGAATTACAGACAGCACAAAAGATTGCAGGCTTAGTTAGAATAGAATTAGGAAACAGATTAGATTTACTAGAAAAAAATACATATAGGTTTTGCTATATAGTAGATTTTCCAATGTATGAATTATCAGATGAAGGAAAAATTGACTTTTCTCATAATCCATTTTCAATGCCACAAGGTGGTCTAGAAGCGTTACAAAATAAAAACCCATTAGATATATTAGCATATCAATATGATTTAGTATGTAATGGATATGAGATGGCTTCTGGAGCAGTAAGAAATCATAATCCAGAAATAATGGTAAAAGCATTTGAAATTGCTGGATATACAGAAAAAGAAGTAAAAAATAGATTTGGAGCATTATATAATGCATTTCAATATGGAACACCTCCACATGCAGGAGCAGCTCCAGGAGTTGATAGAATGGTAATGTTAATAGCTGATGCTCAAAATATAAGAGAAATTATAGCATTTCCTAAAAACAAAAAAGCAAGAGACCTATTAATGGGAGCACCATCTGTTGTTTCTAAACAACAATTAGATGATGTACACATAGAAATAAAAGAAGAAAAATAAATAAATAAGAAAGCCTTAATACTTAGTATATTTAGGCTTTCTAATGTTTTGCTAATTGATTATTCTGATAGTTAAAATTTATGTATAAAAATGAGAATTATTAAATTTATTAACATCTAGATTTGTTTTATTCTAGTACAGAATTTAATGTGTGAATTATCTACCTGAATAATTTCTTTCTTTTTTATTATGATGAACTTGCATTCTACCTGAAATAGTAGCTTCTTTTGAACCACTTACATGATGTGTAGAGTGTACTTCACTTATATGGTATGTTGAGTTATGATGGTCTATTTTTATTTTTTCTTGAAGTTCAGATACCAATTTAGATGAATTATTTGGTTTATGAATATTAGAATTATGTGTATGAAGATCCAAATCATTTATAGTATCTAATACATTAAATTGAGAAATATGTTTTCGTATTTCTTGTTCATGATTATTTATATATTCTATAATTTTTTGAATTGATTCAGCAGACACAAGTACATTGTGATCTGTATTAAGGTTGTCTCTAAATCTATTTTTAGCAGTAACAAAAAGATGCAATAATTCAGATGGAGTAAGGTTAAGAAGTTTTGAAAGTCTACTAAAAGAAACTTTAGGTAAACAATTACAAAATTCCCCAAGTTCAATTATTCTACCATGAGTTGTATTATTAAAACAAGGATCACATACAGTAGCCATATGACCTCTTTCTAAGGATAAAAAATGTTTATCACAGCATTTACAATGTTTCATTTGATCATCTCCAATTATTTAATTATATTAAATATTAGAAAAAATTCTAATATTGAAATACATATTTTATTATACCATAGAATTAGTATATGTACAAGTAATTTTACATAAAAAGTAAAAATAACTATTATTTTACAACAGATAAATACTATAGAAATATCAATACGTCTTCCATAAGTTTGTCTTTGTTCTTTTAATACATCAAGGCTAACAAGTAAAAATTTCATTTTTTCCTAAAACATAATAATATTCTTGATATTTTTAAATTGGTATAGTAAAATGTAAAAAAGAAAAGAAGGAGAAAAGTAATAGATATGGAAGATATATGGAACAGTCAAAATGAAGAAAGTAAAAATATAAATAAGAAAAAAATAGTAATATTAATACTAATGGTAATATTTATAATTTTTAGTATTGTAATGATATCATTATATATAGCACAAGAAGAATTTAGAAATTGGGTAGATAAAAATGTATTAGGAAAAGAAATTACAACAAATGAAGCAAATGTAATAAATATAAATGCAGATGAAAATATGCAAGTTTATGCATTTCACAAAAACATAGTAACTCTAAATAAAAATGTAATGAACATATATAATGATACAGGAAATAGTGAAGCTGAATTAGATATAAAAATAAATAATGCAATATTTGATGCAAATGACAGATTTCTTGGAATTGCGGAAAATGAGCGGACAAAAAGTATATTTAATAGAAGGAAAAGCAGTGCAATGGGAAAATGATATAGATGGGCAAATATCTCAAATTCATGTAAATAAAAATGGATATATGGCAATAGTTATAACAAATACAAACTACAAATCTGTAGTAAGTGTATATGACCCACAAGGAGATGAATTATTTAAGGTATTTTCTTCATCAACAAGAGTAATAGATGTAACAATTTCAAATGATAATAAGTACATTGCAATAGCAGAATTAGATACATCAGGAATAAAAGTACAATCAAATATAAAAATTATATCAGTAAATAATGCACAAATTGATACTGCAAATTCAGTAATATATACATATAATGCGGATATAAATAGATTAATAACAGATATAAAATATCAAGATAAGGATAATTTATTATGTATGTATGATGATGGAGTAGATATCATAGAAAACAATGAAAATAGTTCAATATATAAAATAGAAAACCAAAAAGTAACATTTTTATCAGTAAATTTAGATAATAATTTAACTTATATAGAAGAACAATCATCTGGGTTATTTTCATCAAATTCTATAATGCACATAATAAACACTAATAATAGAAAAGAAAAGACATATATTGTAAATGATAATATAAAAGAAATATACAATTATGGTAATATAGTAGGATTAAACTGTGGTACAGAAATATATTTTATAAATATGCAAGGGTGGCTTGTTAAAAAATTTATGACAGGACAAGAAATAACAAATGTAGTAATATCAGATAATATTGCAGGAATTATATATAGAGATAAAATTGAAATTGTAAAATATTAATAATAATGTAAAAAAGATTAAAAAAGAAAGGAAAGATTGTAAAAATGGGAATAATATTTGATTTAATTTTAATATTAATTTTAGGAAGTTGTATATTTGTAGGGTATAAAAAAGGGCTAGTAAATGTAGTATTTAAAGTATTTGCATTTTTAGTTGCATTAATAATTACATTTATATTATATAAACCAATAACAAATTTAATTGTAAATCATACACAAATAGATGAAAAAATAGAAAGTGTAATTATAGAAAATGCAACAAAAGAATTAGAAAATACAGGGAATAATGCTGATGAACAAGTAACGGTAAATGAATATGTACAAAAGTATGTACAAAATACTGGAACAGAAATACAAAATAATTTAGTAGAAAGTGTTGCTGAACCTATTGCATATAATGTAGTAAGTATTGGAGTGGGAATTGTTTTATTTGTAGTTGCAAGAATTGCATTAATATTATTAAACTTTATTACAGATACATTAGCGGAATTACCAATAATCAAGCAATGTAATGAAATAGGAGGAATTGTATATGGTTTCTTAAAAGGACTTTTAATAATTTATATATTACTTGCAATATTATTCTTTATAATATCAGTAAATAATAATATTACATTAAATGAAGCAATAGATTCTTCATTTTTAACAAAAATATTATATGCACATAATTTAATACTTGATATTATTATGTAATAGTGTATATACTACAAAATTAAAAATATATAAATAAATTTATATATTATAGTAAATAATTTTTTATATTATAAGAAACTCTATGAAATTTTAATTTTGCAATTCTAAGTGAAATAAAATATATAATTTCGAAAAAAGCGCATTGAAAATAATTGAGTTAGAAATTCTTAAAAATTTTATGGAAAGAGTTCATGTAGCGAAGCGAAATGGAAGGGTGCCATAAAATTTTTTAGAATTTTTGCGAAAATTATTTGAACGAGCATTTTTGAGAAATATATATTTTATTTCAAAAGAAAGTTTTCAAAATTTCCTATAATATAAAGCATATTAATTAGATATAAAAATATGGGTGGTAAAAAATGTATTTAAAAAGATTAGAATTACAAGGATTTAAGTCATTTGCAGATAAAACAGTATTAGAATTTATGCCAGGAATAACAAGTGTTATAGGACCAAATGGTTCAGGAAAAAGCAACATATCAGACAGTATAAGATGGATACTTGGAGAACAAAGTATGAAATCTTTAAGAGGATCAAAGGCTTTAGATGTAATATTTGCAGGCACTCAAAATAGAAAATCGTTGGGATTTGCAGAAGCTTCATTAGTATTTGACAATACAGATGGAGCTTTACCAATTGAATATTCAGAAGTAACAGTAACAAGAAAAATATACAGAAGCGGAGAAACGGGATATTATATAAATAAAGTACCATGTAGATTAAAAGATGTATTAGAATTATTTATGGATACAGGTATAGGAAAAGATGGTTATTCCATTATAGGACAAGGTAAAATAGATGAAATTTTAAGTAACAAGTCTGAGGACAGAAGACATATATTTGAAGAAGCAGCAGGAATAGTAAAATATAGAGCAAGAAAAGAAGAAACAGAGAAAAAACTAGAACACACGAAACTGAATTTACTTAGAATAAATGATATTTTATCAGAAATAGAAGCAAATATAGAACCACTGAAATTACAATCAGATAAAGCAAAAAAATTTCTAAGTCTTAGAGAAGAACTTAAAAGCATAGAAGTAGGATTATTTTTATATAATATTGAAAAATACAAGCAGGAGTTAGATGAAATTTTACAAAATGAAGAAATAATGAAATCAAATTGTAATCAAGAAGAAGGAAAATTAGAAAAATTAAAAGCATTAAAGGAAGAATTAAAAAATGAAATAGATGAAATTACAACTAAGATTGAATCTTTACAAAATATAGGGTTTGAAAGTCAAAAAGAAATTGAACAATTAAATTCTTCAATAAATGTTTCAAATACAAAAATTGAAAACAATAATGAAAATAGTCAAAGATATAGTGATGACATAGAGGAAATAAAGCAAAGAATAGAAAATTTAAAAGAAGATTTAAAAACAAAGCAAGACAAAAAGGATAATTTAAAGCAGAATAAAGAAAAGTTTGCAAACGAATTAAAACAAAAAGAGCAAGAATTGTCTAAAATAACAAGTACACTATCAGAAAAGGAAATTGAAATAGAAGCATATAAGAAAACAGTAGAAGAAAATACAGACAAAAAGTATGAATTACAATCAACAATAAGTACACAAAATGCAAATGTAGAAAATTTAGAAAAAAGAAGTAAGCAATTAAATAATGAAATTCAATTAAATATATCTGAATTAGACTCAACAAGGATTACAAGAGAAGAAATAGAAAAAAATTTCTATATAATAGAAAATGATAGAAAAAAATTATTAGAAAATTTGCAAAAAGTAAGTAGTAATAGAGATAAAGCTTTAGAAAATATAAAAAAATATGAAATAAATATAAATAATATAGCAAGTGAAAAGAGAATAAAAGAGTCAAGGTTAAAATTTTTGATAGAAACAGAAAAAGAAAAAGAAGGGTATTTAAAAAGTGTAAAGGCGCTACTTAATGACTGCGAAAAAAATACAGAATTGGGAAAGGGTATGTGTGGTGTATTAGCAAATATTATAACAGTACCAAAGCAATATGAAGTAGCAATTGAAATGAGTTTAGGGGCAAATTTACAAAATATAGTAACTGAAACAGAAGAGGATGCTAAAAGGCTTGTTGAACATTTAAGAAAAAATAATTTAGGAAGAGCATCATTTTTACCAATATCATCAGTAAGAGGCAAAAAAATTGAAAAAATAAAGAGTAAAGAAAGCGGAATAGTGGGAGTAGCAGCAGAATTAATAAAGTTTAACAAAAAATATGAACAGATTATTTTAAATTTACTTGGAAGAACTTTAATTGTTGATAATATGGATACAGCAATAAAAGTTGCAAAACAAAATAGTTATACATTTAGAATTGTAACAATAGATGGAGATATAATAAACCCTTCAGGAGCTATTACTGGTGGTTCAATTTCTAAAAAGACTGTAAATATACTTGGACGAAGCAGAGAAATAGAAGATTTACAAGTTCAAATAAAAGAATTAGATGTACAAATTAATAAATTAGACGAAGAAAAAGAAAAATGTATTTCATCATCAGAAAGTACATTAGAAGAATGTCAGAGTTTAGAAAAAGATTTACAAGAAAAGGATATTATTTATGCAACAGAAAAACAAAGGACAGTATCAATAAATGAGTCTATAGAAAAGTTACAAGATAGATTACAAAAATTGAAAGAAGAACAAGAAAATATACAAAAACAAAAAGAAGAATTAAAGAATGCTAAAGAAGAATTAACTTCCCAAATAGAAAAATTAACTAAAGAAAATAAAGATTTATCAGAAAAAATTGAGGATTTTTCAAAATCTAATAAAGAACATCAAAAATACATAGACAATTTAAATTTTGATATAACAAATTTAAAAATTTCTGTATCTTCATTTGATGAAAGTGAAAATTCAATAGAAGAAATAACTAAAATGATTATGCAAGATATTGAAAACAATAAGAAAAATATGGAAATTAAGCAACATCAAATAGAACAAATAAAAATAGATAATGAAAAATTACAAGAACAAATTAAAGAAAATAATAAAAAAATAGAAGAAATTCACAATCAGGTGAAAAATAGTGGAAACACGATAGAAAAATTAAAAAATGACAGAGTTGAAAAAAATGAAAAATTATCTAAAAAAGAAGAAGAGCAAATAGAAGAATTTAATATTATAGAAGAATTAAAATCTCAACTTGTTAAATTAGATGTAAGAAAAACAAAAATTACAGAAGATTTAAATCAGGTTGTAAATAAGATGTGGGATGAATATGAAATTACACCAAATTCTGAAACTGAATATAAAAAACCAGATAATGTTGCTTTAACTCAAAAAAGAGTAAATAATTTACGAGCAGATATTAGAAATTTAGGAAGTGTAAATATAGATTCAATAGAGGAATATAAAAATTTGAAGCAAAGATATGATTTTATGTGTGAGCAAAGGTTAGACTTAGATAATACAATGGCTAAATTAAGAAAAATAATACAAGATATGACTAGTATTATGAAAGAACAATTTAGAAAACAATTTAAAATAATAAATCAAAATTTTGGAGAAGTATTTAAAGAACTTTTCGGTGGAGGAAAAGCAGAACTTACACTTGCAGATGAAGAAAATATTTTAGAATGTGGAATAGAAATTACTGTTCAACCACCTGGAAAAAAATTACAAAGTATGACACTTCTATCTGGTGGAGAAAAGGCATTTACGGCTATAGCTTTATTATTTGCAATTTTAAAAATAAATCCATCACCATTTTGCGTATTAGATGAAATAGAAGCAGCACTTGATGATGTAAATGTTTATAGATATGCAGAATATTTGAAGAAATTTACAGATAAAACACAGTTTTTGGTAATTACACACAGAAAAGGAACTATGGAAGTAGCAAATACAGTATATGGTGTAACAATGGAGGAAAATGGAATTTCTAAATTGTTATCTATGAAATTAAATTAAAAATTAATGCTATTGATAAAAAAGCAAGCCTAAGATTTTTCTAACGCATATATAAAAATCAGCTTTGATTAAAATATATTATATTTTAATCAAGGCGTATTATTTATTATTGATTATTTATATTATTCTTTTCTTTTTTTCGTTTTCTTGAAGTTTTATTAATTGCAATGCAAGCAAATTTATAATAGTTCTATTTCGTTCATCAAGTTGTAAATATGTTTCTATGAATTTATCATCTACTAAAGATGAAATAGGCATTCCAGAGGACTTTATTAATTCATCAAATAGAAAATCAGAACTTATATTTAATGCTTTGCAGATATTTATAATAGTATCTACACTTCCAAACGATATACCTCTTTCTAAATTACTAATATATTTAGGAGTTAAAGAAGCTTCTTCTGCTAGTTTTTCTTGAGTATATTTCGATTTTTTACGAGCCTGTCTAATTTTTTGACCTATGTATTTCTTGTAATCTGTATTGCTTTCCATAAAACCTCCATTCTCACAAATATAAAATAAGCTTAAATATGAAAGATAATGTTGTTTATATTATAACTATTTAGTAATTGTGATAAATATATTTTAACTTATTGATAATAACTTTGTACTGATATAAAAAGTATAACAATGTACACAAAAAAGATAAAGACATTAATAGTATGAAAAAATATATAAAATAGAATAAATAATATCAATAAGATTTTAGTATATTTATAGAAATTTTAATAAATATACAATAAATCTGAGATAAAAATATACACAGAAACTTTCATAAATTTAAATTTTTATAAATTATATATTTTGTTGTAATTTATTGTATTTTATATTACAGAAAATTCTCCTGTTAGAAGAACTTTCTTTTGAAATAAAATATATATTTTATTTCAATTAAAATTGCGAAATTAAAGTTTCATAGTATTTCCTATTATATAAAAATAACATATAAGTAATAGTAATATTAGAAATTTTACATAACTTATATGTTGATTTTAGTATTTATATTGAATTAACTGGTAAAAAAATTATAATAAATATTAGAATAATTACTAATAAAAGTAAAGGAAAAAAGATTATTAAAAGAATTGTAGGTGCTTTCTTTTCTTCAACAGTTATGTGAGAAGTTTGAGACTTTTGTAAGCACTTAGCTGTAATATCAGCATTTCCAGTATTTATACCAGTTACTACTCCATTTTTTGAAACAGATGCAATATCAGCATTATCAGATTCCCATTTAACAATTTTAGAAAATATATTTTCATATTCTTCTGGATTTGTATAAACAGTTAAATCCAAGTGTTGATTGAAACCTTTGTTTAAAATTAAACTTGATGGATATAAAGATATATTATAATCAACTGTTATTCGTTGGTCTTCTGGTATAGAGGAGGAATTTATGGTTACATCATAGGTTTGAATCACTTTATAATTTTCTTTATCAATTATTAAAGGAGTAGAATCTATTTTTCCTGCTTCTAAGTTATTTATAGTTCCATAAAGTAAATAAGTATCACATTTATTTAATTTACCTGTTGCAACGCCTGATGAATGTGTACCAACAGAAAATTCTTCTATACTACCACCTGTTACTATAGTGGTTAAATCTTTTACAGTTCCTCTATTTACAGATTGATAAAGTTTTATTGTACCGCCTGTTATAGTGACATCTGATTTTTCTACATAATCATCTGCACCACCTGCTGTTATAGAAGTTTTTGACATTTCTCCATCATTAATAGTAAGTTCACTATTTCCAACAAAGGCATAGCCAAATGCTCCGCCATAAATGCTACCACCTGAGTGATGTGGTAAAGGCATAGTAATATTATTAATAGTAACAGATGTGGTATTAACACGATTAGGTGAATTTTGAGGCTGTGTTGCAGAACCAACATGACATAGTTGAGAATCTAATAAAACTGTAGCTAAACCTCCTGCAATAACTGATTCTGTGTTTCCACCATTTATTGTAATAGTGGCGTTATTAACGTGTGCATTAAGAATACCACCACCAACAATACCACTTGATATTGTACCTCCATTAATTGTAATATTTGCATTTTTTACATTAGCTATGTGATTTTCATCTTTAGAAATACCTCCACCAGCTATATAAGCTACTGTACCAGCATTCATTGTAATATTGGAATTTTCAAAATGAGTTCCCTGAGGTCCACCTCCAAATACCATTACAGTATTGGGTACTTTTTCTTCTTTATTATCCCATTTTATAATTGTTTGACCATTGTCTGCTTCTATTGTTATAGGTGTACCATTAGCATAAAAAGCTCCATTATTTTGATTAAAATTGCTGTCAAAATAAGGTTCTTCTACTGCATAAGTTGGTGTAGCCCCAAATATCAAAAAGCTAAATGAGAATATAGCTAAATAAATAATTTTTTTCATAAACTTTTATTTATCTCCTTTCGAAAATGTATTATATTCAAAAAAGAAATCTTTTTATTAATAGTTTATGACAAATTATTCTAAATGGTTATTGCAAACTTAAATCAAGTTACATAAGTAGGGTATTTATCAAGTATTTCATATCACTTTCAATTTATTAACTTCTCCTAAGAATGATATTGTGTTCCCAAGGGACTTGTGCAACAAGTTGTTGCACTTCTTCATCATCTTTATATTCAAGATAAAACTTTTTCATATATTTTAAGTTAGTTCTTATCAAAATCTTAAAAAAAGCGATACTAAAAAGTACCGTTTCTTTATTGGTGGCTTCAAGTGGAATCGGCGAGCCGCGTCGGAAAAATAGTCCACAGGACTATTTTTGCCTAAGTTTCGGTCTAACCCTGTTAGCCCAAAACTAGGCAACCTCCTTTTCGATTCCACACATCTCAAAATCTTAAAAAAAGCGATACTAAAAAGTACCGTTTCTTTATGGTGGCTTCAAGTGGAATCGAACCACTGACACGGGGATTTTCAGTTTCTCAGTTTACTTGATATTTGGAATTATATAATGTTAATTAAGATTACCTAAACTACTTATATTT
>CANRBL010000033.1 GCA_947628835.1 uncultured Clostridia bacterium
CGACCTGGAACGGGCTCGAACCGTCGACCTCTAGCGTGACAGGCTAGCGTTCTAACCAACTGAACTACCAGGCCAAAAAATATGGTGGTCGTTATAGGGCTCGAACCTATGACCCCCTGCTTGTAAGGCAGATGCTCTCCCAGCTGAGCTAAACGACCATGTTTGTTTGACAAGACCTAGTATACAATTTTTTAAAAAGAATGTCAATACTTTTTTGAAAAAAATTTTGAAAAATATAGATTTTTAATTGACAACAGGTAAATATATATGATATTATATATATTGCATTTTTAAAAACAATTTTTATTCAAAAGAGATTTATTAACCACGCAAGACAGTTGATAGCAAGGTCGACAAGTACTTTGCGTTTTGTTTTTTAATCAGTAAAAATTTAAAAAAAGAGGAATTAAATATAATAAGAAATATAGAAAAATAATTTGTAAAGCAGACAAATTATTATTTATATGTCTTTTATATTCTAAGAAGGACTTTTTTTAAATTCCAAGTTGAAATTATATTCAACAAATAAATTATTTCTGCTTAATTTTCATATTTTTAGGGGTGATTATTTTGGAAGTAAAAGAAATTAAATACGAGAAAGCTTCGCGTATGGATTTCGCAAAAGTTGGGGATTATATAGAAATGCCAAATCTAATCCAAGTACAAAAGGACTCATATGACTGGTTTGTAGAAGAAGGATTAGGAGAAGTATTAAGAGATATTTCGCCAATAGTAGATTATACAGGAAATTTAGTACTAGAATTTTTTGACTACTATATGGAAGACAAGACAAAATACACATTAGAAGAAGCAAAAGAAAGAGATGTAACATATTCAACAAGATTACATGTAAAAGTCAGGCTAATAAATAGAGAAACAGGAGAAATAAAAGAGCAAGAGATATATTTAGGGGACTTTCCATTAATGACAGATAGTGGAACATTTGTAATAAACGGAGCAGAAAGAGTTGTAGTAAGTCAATTAGTACGTTCACCAGGTTGTTATTATGCGGAAGATTTTGACAGTAAAACAGGTAAAAAAACGTACACATCAACAGTAATGCCATTAAGAGGAGCATGGATAGAATATGAAACAGACAGTAATGAAATATTTTATGTAAGAGTAGATAGAACAAGAAAATTACCAGTAACAACATTATTAAGGGCAATAGGTATTGTATCAGATGACCAAATAAGAGAACTATTTGGAGATGAAGAAAAAATAGAAGCAACAATACAAAAAGACCCAATAAAAACACAAGAAGACGCATTAATAGAAATATACAAAAAATTAAGACCAGGAGAACTTCCAACAGTAGATGCAGCAAAAAATTTATTTAATGGTTTATTTTTTGATAATAGAAGATATGATTTAGCAAAAGTGGGAAGATATAAGTTCAATCAAAAATTAAGTATAGCAACAAGAATAAAAAATCAAGTAGCATTTAATGACATATTAGATCAAGAAACAGGGGAAGTATTTGTACAAGCAGGAGAAATAATAAAACCAGATGTTGCAGAACAAATACAAAATGCAGGAATAAATATAGTAGACATCAAATTAGGAGACAAAAAAATAAGAATAATAGGAAATGGAACAGTAAATATTCACAATGTATTACAAAATGTTGATTTAAGTAGCTTACATATAAAAGAATATGTTAATTACGAAGTATTAAAAAGTATAATAGAAAATACAGATGAAGAAAATTTAGTAAAAACATTAAAGGAAAGATATTCAGAATTAGTACCAAAATGTATTACAACAGAAGATATGATAGCCTCTGTAAATTATTTATTAAACTTATCACATGGTTTAGGAGCACCAGATGACATAGACCATTTAGCAAACCGTAGAATTAGATGTGTTGGAGAATTATTACAAAATCAATTTAGAATAGGACTTGCAAGACTTGAAAGAGTGGTACGTGAAAGAATGACAATACAAGACTTAGACGTTGTAACACCACAAACATTAATAAATACAAAACCAATAACATCAGCAATAAGAGAATTTTTTGGAAGTTCTCAGTTATCACAATTTATGGATCAAACAAATCCACTTTCAGAATTAACACATAAAAGAAGAATTTCAGCATTAGGACCAGGAGGATTAACAAGAGAAAGAGCAGGATTTGAAGTACGTGATATTCACTATACACATTATGGAAGATTATGTCCAATAGAATCACCAGAAGGACCAAACATAGGATTAATATCAGCATTATCATCATTTGCAAAAATAAACGAATATGGATTTATAGAAACACCATACAGAAAAGTTGACCCAGAAACACACAAAGTAACAGATATTGTTGAATATATGAGTGCGGACGTTGAAGACAATTATATAATAGCACAAGCATCAGAACCTATGACAGAAGACGGATATTTTGTACATCCACGAATAAGAGTAAGATACAAAAATGAAATTATAGAAGTTGATCAAGACAGAGTGCAATATGTAGATGTATCACCAAAACAATTAGTTTCAATAGCTGCCGCAATGATACCATTTTTAGAGCATGATGACGCAAAACGTGCTTTAATGGGAGCAAATATGCAACGTCAAGCAGTTCCATTATTAATACCAGAATCTCCAATAGTAGGAACAGGTATAGAATACAGAGCAGCAAAAGACTCAGGAATTTTAGTATTAGCAGAAGATGATGGAATAATAGAAAAGGTTACAAGCGATAGTATTACAGTAAAATATGATAATGGAAAAACGGTAGTACACAAACTTCGTAAATTTAAAAGAACAAATGGAGGAACTTGTATAAATCAAAGACCTATTGTAGTAAAAGGAGAAAAAGTAAAAAAAGGTGATGCTATTGCAGATGGACCATCAACAAAGAATGGAGAAATGGCATTAGGAAAAAATGTATTAATAGCATTTTCAACATGGGAAGGTTACAATTATGAAGACGCTATATTAATAAATGAAACATTAGTACAAGAAGATGTATTTACATCTATACACATTGAAGAATATGATTGTGAATGTCGTGATACAAAATTAGGACCAGAAGAAATAACAAGAGATATACCAAATGTTGGTGATGATACATTAAAAGACCTAGATGATAATGGAATAGTAAGAATAGGAGCAGAAGTAAGACCGGGGGATATATTAGTAGGTAAAGTTACTCCAAAAGGAGAAACAGAACTTACAGCAGAAGAGAGACTACTACGTGCAATATTTGGAGAAAAAGCAAGAGAAGTAAGAGATACATCATTAAGAGTGCCACATGGAGAAGCAGGAACAATAGTAGATGTAAAAATCTTTACAAGGGATAATTCAGATGAATTAGGACCAGGAGTTAACCAAATAATTAGATGTTATATAGCAACAAAAAGAAAAATATCTGTAGGTGATAAAATGGCAGGACGTCATGGAAACAAAGGTGTTATTTCAAGAGTATTACCAAAAGAAGATATGCCATTTTTACCAGATGGTACACCAGTAGATATATTACTAAATCCATTAGGTGTTCCATCACGTATGAACTTAGGTCAAGTGCTAGAAGTACATTTAGGAGGAGCAGCAAGAGCATTAGGATGGAAGGTATCTACACCAGTTTTTGATGGTGCCTCAGAAAGTGATATAACAGAATTATTAGAAAAGGCAGGAATGTCACCAGACGGAAAATCTATTTTATATGATGGAAGAACAGGAGAACCTTTTGACAAGCCTATTACAGTTGGTGTTATGTATATGTTAAAATTACACCACTTAGTAGATGATAAAATACATGCTCGTTCAACAGGACCATATGGTATGGTTACACAACAACCACTTGGAGGAAAGGCACAATTTGGAGGACAACGTTTTGGAGAAATGGAAGTTTGGGCATTGGAAGCATATGGAGCAGCCTATACATTACAAGAAATTTTAACAGTTAAATCAGATGATGTTGTAGGACGTGTAAAAACATATGAGGCAATTGTAAAAGGAGAAAATATACCAGAACCAGGAGTACCAGAAAGCTTCAAAGTATTAATAAAAGAACTTCAATCTTTAGGTTTAGATGTTAGATTATATTCTGAAGATAATCAAGAGTTAGAATTAAAAGAAAATATTGAAGATGGCATAGAATTTAATCTAAATGATGAACAAAAAGTTGAAGAAGAATTAGTTGTTGAAAAAGATGAAGATGATATTTTATCAGAAGATGAAATGGAAAATGATATTTTATCAGAAGACGAAATGGAAGATGATATAGAATTAGAAGACGAAGATGATATGGATATGAACGATGAAGAAGATATGGAAGTAGACGACGAAGAAGAATTATTTGGTAATATAGATGAAGAAGATGATGAAGATATTTTTGGTAATGACTTAGCAGATGATAATTTAGATGATGAGAATGATATATTTTAAAAAAGGAGGACATCTAAATAATGGATGAATTAGATATTTTTGATAAACTAAAAATAGGAATTGCATCAGATGAAAAAATAAGAGAATGGTCAAAAGGTGAAGTAAAAAAACCAGAAACCATAAATTATAGAACACTAAAACCAGAAAGAGATGGTCTATTTTGTGAAAGAATATTTGGACCTACAAAAGACTGGGAATGTCATTGTGGTAAATATAAAAGAGTTAGATACAAAGGTATAGTATGTGATAGATGTGGAGTTGAAGTAACAAAAGCAAAAGTTAGAAGAGAAAGAATGGGACATATTGAACTTGCAGCACCAGTTGCACATATATGGTACTTTAAAGGAATACCAAGTAGAATAGCATTAATGTTAGATATTAGTCCAAGAAATCTTGAAAAAATAGTATATTTTGCTTCATATATAGTAACAGATAAAGGAAGTTCAGGGCTTGAAAAATGTCAAGTATTAAATGAAAAAGAATATCATGAAGCAGAAGAAAAATATGGTAAGAACAGTTTTAAAGCTGAAATGGGAGCAGAAGCATTACAAAAATTATTAGCAGAAATTGACCTAGAAAAACTTTCAAACCAAATAAAAAAAGAATTAGAAACAGCAAGCGAACAAAAAAAAGGAAAATTAATAAAAAGATTAGATACAGTAGAATCATTTAGAATTTCTGGAAATAGACCAGAATGGATGATTATGAATGTTGTTCCTGTAATCCCACCAGAATTAAGACCAATGGTTCAATTAGATGGTGGTAGGTTTGCTACATCTGATTTAAATGATTTATATAGAAGGGTAATAAATAGAAATAACAGATTAAAAAGACTATTAGAGTTAGGAGCACCAGAAATAATTGTAAGAAACGAAAAAAGAATGTTACAAGAATCTGTAGATGCATTAATAGATAATAGTAGAAGAGGAAGACCTGTAACAGGAGCAGGAAACAGAGCTTTAAAATCATTATCAGATATGTTAAAAGGAAAGCAAGGAAGATTTCGTCAGAACTTATTAGGAAAGAGAGTTGACTATTCAGGTCGTTCTGTTATAGTAGTAGGCCCAGAATTAAAAATTTACCAATGTGGTTTACCAAAAGAAATGGCAGTAGAATTATTCAAGCCATTTGTAATGAAAGAGCTTGTGGGAAGACATATAGCACATAATATAAAAAATGCTAAAAGAATGGTAGAAAGATTAAGACCAGAAGTATGGGGAATATTAGAAGAAGTTATAAAAGATCACCCTGTAATGCTAAACCGTGCGCCTACATTACACAGATTAGGAATACAAGCATTTGAGCCAGTATTAGTAGAAGGTAGAGCAATAAAATTACACCCATTAGTATGTGAAGCATTCAATGCAGACTTTGATGGAGACCAAATGGCAGTTCATTTACCATTATCACCAGAAGCACAAGCAGAAGCAAGATATTTAATGCTTGCAACAAACAACTTATTAAAACCACAAGATGGAAAACCAGTTGCAGTACCAAGACTTGATATGATTTTAGGAAGTTATTATTTAACAATGACTTTAGATGGAGAAAAGGGAGAAGGAAAATACTTTAAAGATCCAGAAGAAGCATTAATGGCATTTGAAAATCATGATGTAGATATACATGCTAAAATATTTGTTAGAATAAGTAAAGAAATAGATGGAGAAATAAAAACTAAAAAAATAGAAACAAGTATAGGAAGAATTATATTCAATAAAGGAATACCTCAAGATTTAGGATTTATAGATAGAAATGAAGATCCATTCCAATATGAAATTAGTTTCCCAGTAATGAAAAAATCAATGGGAACAATTATAGAAAAGGCAATTAAATTACATGGATTATCTGAAGCGGCAGAAGTAATAGATTACATCAAAGAATTAGGATTTAAATATTCAACACTTGCAGGAGTAACATTCTCAGTTGCAGATGTTGAAGTACCAGAAGCTAAAAAACAAATATTAGCAGATGCTGATAATCAAATCGAAACAATAAGAAAACAATATAAAAGAGGTTTGATAACAGACAATGAACGTTATACAGCAGTTGTTAATGTATGGGAAAAAGCAACAAAAGATGTTAGTACGGCAATGGAAGAAAACTTTGATGACTTAAACCCTATTTATATGATGGTTAAATCAGGGGCTCGTGGTAATATGAACCAATTAAGACAAATAGCAGGTATGCGTGGACTTATGGCAAGTACAACAGGTAAAGCAGTTGAAATACCTATAAAATCTTGCTTCCGTGAAGGTCTAGATGCATTGGAATATTTCATTTCATCACATGGTGCTCGTAAAGGTTTATCAGATACAGCTTTAAGAACAGCTGACTCTGGATACTTAACAAGAAGATTGGTAGATGTTTCACAAGATATAATAGTAACAGAAGAAGATTGTGGAACAACAGAAGGAATTGATGTTTACGATATAAAAGATGGAAATCAAATAGTTGAAAAGATGGAAGAAAGACTATTAGGAAGATTCGTTTTAGAAGATGTAATAAATCCAGAAACAAATGAAGTAATAGTTGATACTGAAACTTTAATAAATGATGAAATAGCAAATAAAATAGTAGAAGCGGGAATTAATAAATTAAAAGTTCGTTCAATATTAGGTTGCAAGTCAAAACATGGTGTATGTCAAAAATGCTATGGTATGGGACTTGCAAGAAGAGATAAAGTTTCTATTGGTGAAGCAGTAGGTATTATTGCTGCTCAATCAATTGGTGAGCCAGGAACACAGCTTACTATGAGAACTATTCACTCTGGTGGTGTTGCTGGTGTTGCAGATATTACACAAGGTCTTCCAAGGGTTGAAGAATTATTTGAGGCAAGAAAACCAAAAGGATTAGCTATAATTACAGAAATTGATGGTAAAGTAAAAATAAAAGAAACAAAGAAGAAAAAGGAAGTTGTTGTTACAAGTAAAGACAATTCAAAAACTTATACAATACCATTTGGTTCAAAACTAAAAGTTAGAGATGACGATATTGTAGAAGCAGGTCAACCATTAATAGAAGGTTCAATAAATCCTAATGAAATATTGGCAATTAAAGGACCAGAAGGAGTATATGAATATTTAATTTCTGAAGTACAAAAAGTATATAGAAATCAAGGTGTTGATATAAATGACAAGCATATAGAAGTTATTGCAAGACAAATGCTTAAAAAGGTTAGAGTAGATGATAATGCAGATACAGATATGTTCCCAGGTTCACTTGTAGACTTATATGAATTTGAAAGCAAAAATAAAGAAGCAATAGAAAATAATAAACGACCAGCTACTGGAAAGAGAGTGCTATTAGGAATAACAAAAGCATCTCTTGCAACTGAGAGTTTCTTGTCTGCAGCATCATTCCAAGAAACAACAAGAGTGTTAACTGAAGCTGCTATAAAAGGTAAAACAGATGATTTAATAGGTTTAAAAGAAAACGTAATTATTGGTAAGTTGATTCCAGCAGGTACAGGTATGCAAAGATATCAAGATATAGAAATTAGTACAGAAAGAGAATTAGATAAGGTTGCTAATTAATGTTAATTGTAAATGTAGAAACTCAGTAGAATTTTTCTACTGAGTTTTGTATTATTGGTTAGAAGCATTACCCTTTTATATGAATGTACAAAAAGAAGGAGTTGTTTTAAATGAATATAAAAATATCTAAGGAATTAGGAAATCATAGACTAGAACAGGCAAAAGAGATTTTCCTAAAAATATGGGGAGAAGAATTGTAGATGCAAGTAAGACAAGAGAAGATAGTGATTATGATGACGAATTTATAGTTAAACCAGAAGAAACACAAAATCAAATAGAAACAGCAGAAGAATTGATAAAATTAGTAGAAAAATATATTAATGAAAAATAATAATACATAAAACATTAGGGAATAGTTAAAAAACTATTCTTTTTATGTAGTATGAAACTTTAATTTCGCAATTTTTAGTGAAATAAAATATTATTTTTTCAAAAATGCTCGTTCAAATAATTTTCACAGAAATTCTAAAAAAATTTTATGGCACCCTTCCACTTCGCTTCGCTACGTGAACTCTTTCCATAAAATTTTTAAGAATTTCTAGCTCAATTATTTTCAATGCGCTTTTTTCAAAAATATATATTTTATTTCAAAAGAAAGTAATACTAAATTTTCTGCCATATAAATTTGTTTAAATTTACGAAATATGACAATAATAAATATAGTTAAATTATAACAATTACTTTCGTTATGTTTACAATGTAAATTTAAATATTTATTAAACTTAAAATTATAGATTAAACTCTAACAGTTTATAATTTGAAAAGAAGGGAGAATGAATAAGTAATGAAGAAGTTAGGAATTGCTTTATCTGGTGGTGGAATTAGAGGTATTGCGCATGCAGGTGTATTAAAAGCATTAGATGAAAATAATATAAAAATAGATGCAATAAGTGGTACAAGTTCTGGAGGATTAATTGCTTCTTTATATGCTATGGGATATTCTCCATATTATATATATATTTTATTCAAAAGATATGCTAAAGATATAGTAAATATAAGTAGTGCACCTATAATAAATGGTATAAGTAATTTTATGATGAATAAAAGATTACAAATTTCAGGATTAAAAAAAGGAAATAGTATTGAAAAAATATATAACAGTTTAGCAGAAAAAAAGGGTGTAAAAGTAATAGGAGATATAAAAATGCCAATTGCAATTCCTGCTGTAGATATTTCAGAATCAAAAGAATATGTGTTCACTAATAATATACCAGAAAAAGATAGTGAAGATAAATATATAACAGATATACCAGTAGGAAAGGCAGTAAGAGCAAGTAGTAGTTTCCCTGCTGTATTTTGTCCTTGTGAATTTAAAAGTCATAGATTTTTAGATGGAGGAGCATTAGATAATATTCCTGTAGATGAAGTTAGAAAACAAGGTGTAGAACGAGTAATTGCAGTAAATTTTGATGCAGATACAATAGATAATAATAGTAATATAATGGATATAGCTATGAAAACTATAGATATTATGGGGAATAAAATAGCGGAGGATAATTTGAAAAATAGTGATTATATATTAACAATTCCAACAGATAAAACAGGTCTATTAGATGTTGAAAAATTAGATAAATGTTTTAATTTTGGATATGAAACCACAATGAACAAAATAGATGAAATTAAAAGTTTACTAAAATAGAAGAAGGACATAACAAATTGTAACATAATTTCCTATAAATCATATAATGAATTAATTAGTTCATATGTAGGAAAGGAAGTTTGTAACAATGGAAAATATAAGATATTTTGATAATGCTGCAACCACAAGGGTAAAAGAGGAAGTTTTAGAGGCCATGTTTCCATATTATACAAAGGAATATGGAAATCCTTCATCATTATATTCTATTGGAAGAGCAAGCAAAAGAGCAATAGAACAGGCAAGAGAACAAGTTGCTAATTTGATAGGGGCAAATACTAATGAAATTATATTTACTGGTTGTGGTTCGGAAAGTGATAATACAGCTTTAAAAGGAATTGCATATGCACATAAGGATAAGGAAAATCATATTATAACATCAAAAATTGAGCATTCTGCTATTTTAGAAAGCTGTAAAACTTTAGAAAAGCAGGGTTTTGAGGTTACATATTTAAATGTGGATTCTAATGGATTAGTTAATCTTGAGGAACTTCAAAATGCAATAACAGAAAAGACAATTTTAATTAGTGTAATGTTTGCAAACAATGAAATAGGAACAATTGAACCAATTGCAGAAATAGCGAAAATTGCTAAAAGTAGAAATATTATTTTTCATACAGATGCGGTTCAGGCTGTTGGAAATGTACCAATTGATGTAAAAGAACTTGGAGTAGATATGTTATCTATGTCTGCACATAAAATATATGGACCGAAAGGTGTTGGAGCATTATATGTTAGAAAAGGAATAAATTTTGAAAGATTTTTAGATGGTGGACACCAGGAAAAAAATAATAGAGCAGGAACAGAAAATGTAGCAGGGATAGTTGGTCTTGGAAAAGCATGTGAGTTATCTCAAAAAAACTTAGAAAAACATATTCAGCATTTATCAAATTTGAGAGATTATTATATAAGTGAAGTAACTAAAAAAATTCAAGATATAAAAGTAAATGGCTCAATGGAGAAAAGACTTCCAGGAAATAGTAATATTTCGTTTAAAGGAATAAATGGTGAAGCATTATTGTTTAGCTTAGATGAAAAAGGAATATGTGCTTCAACAGGTTCTGCATGTAATTCAGGTATTACAAGTGCTTCACATGTTTTGATTGCTATAGGAGTACAATCTGATATGGCAAGTGGTACATTAAGAGTTACTTTTGGTGAGGATAATACTGTGGAAGATGTGGATTATCTTATACAAAATTTGATATTTATAGTAAATGAATTAAGAAAAAAGATGGACGTGTAAGTTTTTGGTAATTAGCAGAGGAATGTAATGAAAATCTTATATTTCAATGTTTCTATTAATTTATTTAAAACTATTATATTGTAACAAATAAAGAGAAATAGTAAGCAAAAAGATTGCTATTTCTTTTTATTTGATGTATACTTAAACTAGTGAAAATAGAGGAAAAGGAGGCAAAATAAATGAAATATGGAAAAGGAAGAGGAATAGCAATAGGAGATAGTGACTTTAAATCAATAATAGACAAAAATTGTTTATATGTAGACAAAACAGAATTTATAAAACATATAATAGATACTGAATCAATGGTAACATTGATAACAAGACCGAGAAGATTTGGAAAGACATTAAATATGAGTACATTAAACTATTTTTTTAGTATAAATGAAAAAGAAAATAGTTACCTATTTAAAGATTTAAAAATAATGAAAGAAGGAGAAAAATATACATCAAAACAAAATGCTTATCCAGTAATATATGTAAGTATGAATGGAATGAGTAGTGGAAAATATGATGAGATGATTATTGATTATAAATATATAATGCAAGAAGTATATTTAAAACATATATATTTATTAAAAAGTGATAAAATATATGAATTTGAAAAAAAATATATAAATAGAATCTTAGAAGGAACAGAAGAACAAAATTTAAAAACAAGTATAAGAAAATTATCAGAAATGCTGTGTAGACATTATGGAAAAAAAGTAATTTTATTATTGGACGAATATGATGTACCAATACAAAATGCATATGTATATGGATATTATGAAGATGCAATAAAATTTTTTAAATCATTTTATGGAATGACATTTAAAGATAATCCAAATTTAGAGAAAACAGTAATAACAGGAGTATCAAGGGTATCAAAAGAGAGCATATTTAGTCGGAGCAAATAATTTTAAAGTATATACAGTATTAGATAATGAATTTGAAAGTGATTTTGGAATAACGAAGGAAGAAATGGAAAAATTAATAGAAGAATATGAAATAAAAGATGAAAAAGAAGAAATAGAAAAGTGGTATGATGGATATAGAATAGGAAACAGTGAAGGACTATATAATCCTTGGAGCATAATAAATTATTTAACAGATAGAAAGTTAGAGCCATATTGGGTAAATACAAGTTCAAATGACATAATAAAAACAATATTAAAAAATAGTACAACAGTAAAGGAAAAAATAGAAAGATTATTAAAAGGAGAAACGATAGAAGTACCAATAAATGAAGAAACAGTAATAGTAGGAATAGAAAATAATGAAGACAATATATGGGGATTAATGTTAGGAACAGGATATTTAAGACCAGAAGAAATAGAAATAAGAAATGGAAAAAAAGTAGGAAAAGTAAAATTACCAAATTATGAAATAAAATGCTTATTTGAAGGAATAATAAGTGATTGGTTTTTAAATAAAGTAATAGGAAATGATTTAAGAAGTATACTAAATAGTTTAATAACATTAGATATAAAAGAATATGAAATAAAATTTAAAGAATTAGTAAAAAGTATGTTTAGTTATATGGATGTAGGAGAAAATACAGCAGAAAACTTTTACCATGCATTTGTATTAGGAATGTTAGTAGGGTTAAAAGACACATATTATATAAAATCAAATAGAGAATCAGGAAGAGGAAGATATGATGTAATGCTAGAGCCAAAAGACAAAAATGGAAATAGTTTTATAATGGAATTTAAGGTATATAAAAAAGATAATGAAAAGACAATAGAAGAGACAATAGAAAATGCTAAAAAGCAAATAGCAGAAAAAGGATATGAAACAGAGTTGCAAGAAAGAGGTTACACAAAAATAACAAAAATGGTGTATGCATTTAAAGGAAAAGAGGTAAAGTTGGAAATATATTAAATGTAAGTATTCCCTAAGAAAATGATAAAAAAGTAAGACAGTGTAACAAAAATGTAATAATAAAATAAAAAAATTGTAAAAAAAGGCTAAAAAGAAGTTCCGTAAAGGAATATAAGGCCTTTTTTTCTTTGCTAAATTTTAGGTGTTGAAAAGAGAAAAATATAGTATTAAGATTTAATTAATAAATAGTATAGAGTTACAAACCATAGTAGGCTATGAGAAAGGAAAATATTATGAGACAAGCAAATAAAAAGATAAAAAACATTAATAAGGCTGAAAACCTTGATACTGTAGAGAGAGAGAGAGAGAGAGAGGTAATTTAAAGAAAAGTAAAGAAAATACCTCAAAAATAAATGAAGAAAAGAAAATATGGGAAAAAGTAAAAGAAAAATTTCAAAGAGATGATGCAGGAAGAATAATAGTACCAAATAGACCAGCATATGCAATAATAATATTATTGATATTTGTAATAATAGGTGCAAATGTAATGTTGCATAGAAAAACATATGCAGATACAGGAATAGAAATAACAGTAAGTACATCGAAAGTAAGAAATGGAATTACGAATTTACCAAGTTTGAATGGAGTAGAAGCAGGACCTGTAGAAGTTACAATAAATTATTTGATTGGTGGATATACTAATCAATATTCGGTTGATAATGGAGAAAATTGGAGCACTGTATCAAATAGTGTAGCATATATAGAATGTAAAGAAAATACAACTATAAAAGCGAGAATGTTAGATGATATATCAAATGTAGTACAGGAAACGAGTTATATAATTTCAAATATAGATAATGAAGAACCTAATGCATTTGATTATAGCATACAAAATGTAACTGGGAGTCAAACTAAACATTTTAATAATGGTTCAGATGTAAATGCATCAATAATAAATTCTGCAACGGCAAGATTAGTAATAACGAATAATGAAGATAAAGGAATTGCTGGCATAAATAGATGGGAATATAGAATTAGTTCAAATGCAGGAACAAGTTATGGAGAGTGGATAGTAACAAAAACAAATACAATAGATATTCCAAGTTTAAATTTCAATACTACATATGCATTACAAGTAAGAGCAATAGATAATGCAGGAAATGAAAAGAAAGCTACGAATATAAAACAATTTAAATTTACGAAAAGTGTATCATATTCAATGGGAATTTTTGGTGCAGGAATAAAAGATGGTTCAAGAAGTGGAGTTCAATCAATTGATTACAAATGTTCTGGTTGTAATCGATGGACAGGAGACATTAATGGTTATACAGGAGGTAATTCATCTCAAGGAATGATTCATTATATTAATGTAGGAGGAGCCCCTGTAGTCTGTGGAGTATATCAATATTGGAGAACTGGAAAAAAAACAGTAAGATATCCATATTATTATATATGTGGTAAATGTGGTTATAGAATAAAATCTAGAAAAGATTCAGAAACTGCTGTTGATGGAGTAGAAAATACTATACATTGTTGGGATAAAACAGAAAATGTAAATATTTATTTTCCATCAACTGTGCCAATAGACAGAAGTTATAGTATAGAAGTAGTAAAACTTAATAGAAATGGAAGTCCAATTAGTAACGTAAGTATATCTATAGGTTCAACAACAAACAATACTGATAAAAATGGTATGGTAGTGTTAGATAATTTAACACAAGTTGGAAATTTAAATCAAACAATTGTAGATAAGCAATTAGGAAAGACATTTAAGTTGTTATATAATGTAACAGGAGACACAAGTAAAACAATAAGTAATGCTCAAATAGAAGGTGCAAATGGAGATGCAGTAGTTCAAATTGATAATCAAAACAAGATAATAAGAGTAGTTATACAAGAGCAAGATTATAAAATAAAATTAGTAAATGAAAGTATAACAGATGGAGTTAAAATAGAAGGTGCTGAATTTGATATAAGATTAACATATAATAAACAAGATGGTGTGCAAGAAACGCTATATAGTCCTGAAGTTGGTGGCAATGGAAAAATAATATCTAGTACAGGAGATTATTTGGTAACAGATAATAATGGGGAAATTAAATTACAAGAAATAGAAAAATTGACTGGTACAATACAAATATTTGTGTCACAAATATCTGTACCAACTCATTATATCTTGGATAATACAAATAATGCATTGCAATTAGATATAAATCTTAATTTAGAGGATAGCTTAGGAAACTTAGATTTGACTCAAGTAAATAATTATACACAAGCTAATGCTACAAATTTAAGTTCTGTATCTGTAGAATTAGATGAACAAACCAAAACAATAATAATAAGAAAGAAAAATATGCCAAGAACTACAGTAAGTGTAAAGAAATTGGGAGTAACGAAATCAAATAAAAATTTATGGACATTAGATAGAGGACTAAATGAGGCGAGATATAAAATAGCAACATATGAAAATGAAATACAAAAAACGGATGATGAAGTAAAAACAAAAACATATAATGGAATGGATGGTATAGTTGAAGTTACATTAGAAAATGAAATAAATAAAATTGAAATAAAAGAAATTGATTCAGGAGTGGCAGGAGGTAAACCAGATAATACACCATATACTATTGAGAAGACAATAGATTCAAATGGAAAGATATTGTTAAAAGTGTCACATATATCATTAAGTGGAACAAAGACTGAAAAAATATTAAATTACGTAGCTATACAAGGATCTGGTAATAACCAAAAAGAAAAATGGAAAATACAAACGATTGTAACAGATGCGCAAGGTAATGTAATTAATACAAAAAATGTAGGTAAATGGTATAAAGTAAATGATACACAAGTAAAAAAGATGAAAGAAATCAAAATAGGAAATATAGGAGTGTATCTTGATGGATCAGACATAAGAATAGTGTATTTATACAATGTTAATAAAATAAGTACAGTAGTTAATTGGCAAGTAAATAATGAAGCAACAGAGAGAACAATTGGAGTAGATACTGAATATAAAATTGAAAATAATACATATGTGCAATATTTAAATTCATATAAAACATCATGGTTTAAAATGAGTATAAAAAGTCAAAAATTTCTTAATACAAATTTAAACTTAAGTGGAAGTTTAGGTTTAAATGTATGGAAAGATACATCAGCTTTAGGAAGAGGTAAAATATATGCTAGAGGTACTGTAAACGGAAATATAACAGAAACCTATACAGCACTAGGAAATGGAGATATAGTATTAAAATCTGGAAAAGTGGTAACAACGAATAATATAGAAGAAATGACACATGCAGTTGTACCTTATATTATAGGACAAAATAATAAAAGATTTACAGCTGCATTGAATGGAGCAAATACATATAACCCAAATGCTGTAAGATATAGAGGATCAATGTCTGATGGATATATAGGAGATGATATATCTAAAGCATTATCTAGTTCTTCATATAATGAGGGAAAAACAGAGTTATATTTAGGATTAAATGAAAAAGGAAGACCAGAGAATTTAGTTATTATAAGTAGAAAAATTTTAGGATATCAGTATGGACCGAAGGGAGGAAAGAATAAAAATAAATTATCAATTGTTAGTACATATGTATATAACGAAAAAACAGAAAAATTTGAAGCAGTAGAAAGTGTAACACAGGATGCAGTAAAAAATAAAAAGAAAATGCCGATAACAACGGTATCAGGAATATATCCTTATAATTATAAATATAATTTGGGAAATATAGCTAAAAAAACAAGCAGTAATGGAAAAGTAAGGGATGTTAAAACACAAACACCAATAGAAATAGAATATGATGTAAAATATAATGATAAAGGGAAAAAAGAATCTGTAAGCTCAAAACAAATACAAACAATAACATATGGTAATAATGGAGAAATCCTTACTATAAGACCAATAACAAAAGTATATGATGAAAATGGAAATCAAATAACAGCTAATAATTTAATTGTAGAATTCAATAATAATGGAAGTTTAAAAGTAGAAGAAGCAAGTGTAGCAACTAATAGAGCTACAATACAAGTACAAGATGTAGAAGAAAGTTATATATCTTTTGCGCAAGTTGGTAAAGGAGAAGGAAGATATGTATATGTTCAAAATAGATATAAAGATAATGTATATGTATCATTATACCCAAATGTAGATGGAACATATACAAATTATGTATTAAAAAATGGTATATATCAAGCAGAAACATCATATATGGGTATATATGAAACTGATCAAAATGGTAAATTATGGACTTATTCATATCCTGCACCAAATGCACAGTCAAAAACAAAAGAAGGATTATCAAAAGCTACTGGAATATATTTGAAAAGAAAAAATGAAAATGCATATGAAAGAATAAAAACAAATGGATATGATTTACAGATGGCAGATATTGAATTTGAACAAAGTACAAATGGCGGTAAATATATTTATATACCAAATGAAGAAAAATATATGTATTTATATGAAGATTCTAACTATAAATATACATATTATTTAAAAATAGATGAAAAATATACTATGGTAAAAGTAAATGAAAATGACTTTGAATATGATGTAGATAATAATGGAAAGATAAAAATGTATTTAGATAAGAATTTGGAATCTGTGATTGAAGAAGACAATGTAGTAGGAAATTATATTTTTAATGTAAAAACTAATGAGTATATAGAAATATCAAATATATTTTATAAAAAAGTAGTAGCAAATGAATATGCAGTAAGTGATACAATAAATGCAAATATTAATCTTAATCAATATTATAGGTTAGTTGTAAAGAATATAGATTCTACAAATGGAGAAGTAACAATTGGAAATGCAAGGTTCAATGTTACAGAAGAAGCAACAGATGGAACATACATGAGATATTTACAAATGTCAACAATAGCTAGAGATAAAAAGGTAACAGTAAATAAAACAAAATATATAAATAGTGTTGCTGGTTTATTGGGAAAAGTATATAGAAGATATCATTATTCAAATACTGGAGTAAATGATGGCATTATAAGATTTAATAATCAAAAAGAAAATGGACAGTGGAAAATATTGCAAAATACTCAATATTCAATGTTAAAGAAAAACAATAATACTTCAAGTATTGTAACAGCAGATGGACCATATTATGCTCAAACTACGGAATATTATGCTGGATTACCATTAGCAGGAACAGGAAAGGTAACTTTAAGAATAGAACAAACAAAAGTACCAAAAGGATATATAAAATTACCTGCTCCAATAATAGTAACTTTTGATAGAAAAGTAGATGAAAATGGAAATTTAGAAATAGATGAAAATTCTATAGAGTTAGATAAAGTTACAAAAGAAGCAGGAATACAGGTAGATTTTGAAGCACATAATAGTAATACACCAACAACAACGGGAAATAATATAAAGGAAGAACCATCAGGGGCTGTATTATTAACACAAGATACAATGCAAAATACAATAGAAATAACAATAAAGCAGGAACCAACTGTAAGATTAATGATAGAAAAAGTTGATGAAGAAGATAAATCAGTAAAAATAAATGGAATGAAATTTGATATACAAGAAGTAAATGAAGATGGATCAACTGCAAATACAACCTTAAATAGTGTTACAGGATTAACAACAGGAGAGTCATCTGATGGAGTGGCAATATTACCAATAGATGAGACAACATCAATAGGAGTATATCATTATTTTAAAATAGTAGAAAATGGAAGTAAAAATTCTGCATATAAGGAGGATAATACACCAATATATATAAGGGCAAAATTTGCAATGATACAGACTGCTAAAAAACAGAAAGAGTTAACTATAGAAGATTGGAGTTTAGTAACATTTGATGTAAATGGAAAATTAACTGAGTTAGGTTATACTATAGGAAAAGCTACAATGAATAGCAAGTCAAATAATAAACAAATGGTATTACAAATAACAAATGAGTTAAAATTTCCATCTATAGAGTTAAATATAAATAAAGTAGATAGTGAGAATCTAGAAAAAAAATTAACTGGTGCATTATTTGATATAGAAATCAATCAATTATATGATGAGCAAGGTCAAGAGGTAACAGAAAATTATAGTACCGTAATTAAGGGAGTAGAAGCCCATAAAAATGTAAAGTTGCCAATAGGAGAAGGTATGTGGCAAATAGCGATAACAGAAACACAAGCACCATTAAATTATGAAAAAGATACATTACCATCATATATAACATTAATTAGAAATGGAGAAGGAGTATCAGTAAAACAGGATGAAGTGTCTGAAACATTAAAGTGGCAAATTAATCAATTTACAAATGATTTAAAGGATAATAAATTAAATGTAATGATTACAAATGAAAAACAAATAACTATGGATTTACAAAAAGTTGATGCTATAACTGAAAAGATTTTACAAGGTGCAAAGTATAAGTTAATAGATATGGAAGATAATAGCGAATATGATATTGATATAGGACAAGATGGAATAGGAAGTATAAAATTTCCAAATAAAGGAATTGGTATACACGAATTTAAATTGAAAGAAATTCAAGCAGTGCCAGGATACAAATTATCAGATGATGAATTAATAATACAAGTAACATATGGTAACTCAAATGGAGGTTCTGAAATACATATAGAAGATGATGATTATGATGATGATTGTACTTGTGGTTGCAAAGAATGTAATGGAGATTATTGTGAAGGATGCAAATGTGGAAATTGTACATGTGAAGATGACAATGATTCTGGAGAGTTTGAGAATGATGATATAAATGGAGATGATGTTGATCCAGAGTATACTGATGATGATCAAGGTGATGGAGAAGATTATACAGAAGGATTAGAAGGAAATGATGATAATATTTTGTGCAATTGTAATTGTGATGAATGTGAAGGTTATGAATGTTATGGATGTGAATGTGGAGACTGTATATTTGAAAAGGATGATGAATGTACATGTGGATGTAAAGAATGTGATGGATATGATTGCGAAGGATGTACCTGTGGAAATTGTATATGTGATGATGAAGATGAAGAATGCATATGTGGATGTGAAGAATGTGACGGATATGATTGTGAAGGATGTATATGTGGAAATTGTACATGCGAAGATGAATTTATAGTAGATTCAGAAGAGTCAGAAGAGCCAGAGGACCCATATATAAATAATTTAAAAAGAGTAAGAATAACAAATGTAGAAATAATAAAAGAAGGATTAGGGTATAAAGAACATAATTTTACATCAAATACAATATCAATAAAAGTAAGTGATGAAAAAGAAAATGCAGGAGAATATGAAATAGAAGTAGAAAAAGAAGATGAAGAAGATGAAGAAATAAAATTAGAAGGAGCAAAATATGAAATATATACACAAATAGATGGAGTAGAATATAAAGTAGGAGAGGCAACAACAGGAAAAGAAGGAAAAGCTAAAATAGAAAAAATAATAGTACCAGAAGTAGAGCAAACATATAAATATATATTAAGAGAAATAGAGGCTCCTCAAGGATATGAAAAAAATGAAGATATACAAATAGAAATAACATTTGAAAAAATAGAAAATGAACATGGAGGAGTTACACAAGAAGCAGAAGGAAATACAGAAGGACAAGCAACAGAAAAAGTAAAAATAAAAGAATGTAAGATAACACAAGGAGACAAAATAATAACACCAGAAATAGATGAAAACAAAATAAAAATACAAATAAAGGATAAACTAGAAAAAGAAAAATACAACTTAGTAGTAGAAAAAGTAGATAGTCAAACAGAAGAAATATTCTTAGCAAATGCAAAATATAAAATAAGCTCAGAAGAAGGAATAATAGAAGAAAAAGAAGTAGTAACAGACGAAAAAGGAAGAATAAACTTAACAGGATTAGACATACCACAAAAAGCAGGAACATATTTATATATATTTGAAGAAGTAGTAGCACCAGTAGGATATAAAAAAGCAGACAGAGTAAAAGTACAAATAACAGTAGAAGAAGTAATAGAGCAAGAAGAGACAAGTACAGATGTAAATAATCCAGAACAAAATAATGGTCAAACAGAGATAACAAATTCAGAAAGTCAATTAACTCAAATAGACCCACAAACATCAGAGTCAAAGAAAACATACAAGATAACAAAAGCAGAAGTAATAGCAGGACAAGCAGAAGTAGTAATAGGAACAGAAGAAGAATATATAGGAATAAAAATAAAAGATGAAGAAGAATATGAAGATAGATATGAGCTAGAAATAGAAAAAGTAGATAGTGAAAATGAAGAGATAAAACTAGAAGGAGCAAAATACGAAATAAAGGTAAAAGCA
>CANRBL010000034.1 GCA_947628835.1 uncultured Clostridia bacterium
AAAATTGCGTAGAATTTCTAAAGCTTTTCCAATCACATTCGTCATTTCATTCAAATTCTTATATTTCTATGCTTTTAGGAATTTATCCATTAAAAACTATTGTTGGCTTTTATGAATCTAAAGTATAATTGACAATTGATAAAATAAATTATAGAATAAGTGAAAATTTATAAAATATACTATATTGAAATTATTATGAAGGGAAATGATTTTAATGAATGAAATTACAAGACCAACCATAATGGAAGTTGACTTAAAAGCATTTTTATATAATATAAATAGTATAAGAAAAAAAGTGAGCCAAGAAGTAGAAATAATGCCAGTAATAAAAGCAAATGCATATGGTACATATATAAATACAAGAATAGATATAATTAATAAATTCAATATTGTAGCAGTAGCGACAGTAGACGAAGGAGTATTTATTAGAAAATTAGGATATAAAAAAGATATATTTATTTTAAATCAGCCATATGTAAGTGAAATAAATAAAATTATACAAAACAAACTTATAGTTGGTATAAGTTCGAATGATTTTTTAGAAGCTTTAGGAAAGAAAAAAGAAAATGTAAGAATACATATAGAAATAGGAAGTGGAATGGGAAGAACAGGAATACATCCAAGAAGAATAGAAGAATATGTAAATAATGTAAAAAAATATGAGAATATAATAATAGATGGAATATATACGCATTTATCATCTCCAGATGTAGATGTAGAATATACAAAAAAGCAGTTAAAATCTTTTGAAAGGGCTGTACAATATTGTAAAGAAAATGTATTAACATTAAGATATATACATGCTTCAGCCTCTAATGCAATATTAAATTTTGAAGAAGCAAGATATAATTTAGTAAGACCAGGAATGATAATATATGGATATGAATCATCAAAAGGAGCATTAGAAAAAATAGATTTAAAACCTGTATGCAAATTAAAATCAAAAATAATAATGTTAAAAACAGTAAAAGAAGGAACAAGTATTGGATATGCAAGAAGCTTTATAACAAAAAAAGAAACAAAAGTAGCAACAATTCCAATAGGATATGCAGATGGATTTAGAAGAAGCTTATCAAATAAATGGTATGTATATATATATGGAAAAAAATGTCCAATAATTGGTAATATATGTATGGACGGATTTATGGCAGATGTAACTGAATTGGAAAATGTTAAAATTGGTGATGAAGTTATTATATGGGATAATGAAAATATTAAATTAGAGGAAATTGCAGAAATGTGTGATACAATAAATTATGAAATAATGAGTTGCATATCTAATAGAGTTCCAAGGGTATTTATAGAATGAAAATATTTTTGTTAAATAAAATGAAATATAATTAATGAAAGAATTGTATAATACATAAAAAATGCATTTGTACATATAAGGAGAATGTGATTATAAACATGAAAAAAAGTAATAATATAATTAGTAGTTTTAAATATGCTATTAGTGGAATAAAATCTGCATTTACAACTGAAAGGAATATGAAAATACATATAGTCATTATGGCAATAGTAATAGTTATAGGAAGTATATTGAAAATAAGTAAATGTGAATGGATAATCTGTATTATATTATTTGCATTAGTTTTATCAGCAGAGTTAATCAATACAGCAATTGAAACGGTTGTTGATATGGTAATGCCAGAAATAAATGAAAAAGCAAAAATAGCAAAAGATGTATCCGCAGGTAGTGTTTTAATTATGGCATTTTTTGCTACAGTAATAGGATTAATAATATTTATTCCAAAAATAATAATATATTTCTTTTAGTAGACAATGAGTTTTATGGTTATTTGATGTTATAGATAAGTGTATCTCCGTATATTTCAACCAAAAAAACCGGCAATTACCGGTTTTTTGGTTGCTTGATAGCTGTTTTAGATAGCTACTGGTATGCCAGAATTATATAATACCACATTTTACATAAAAAATCAACATTTTGGAAGAATTGTTAAATTTTAATGCTTTAATATTGACTTTTTTAGGGATACAAATTAAAATAATATATTATAACATAAACAAAAATATTAGGGGGTATGTAAAAGCAATCTATAAGTTAGAAAGTTAAAACATACTCCTTTTAATAAAACATATTGCAGAAAGGAAAAAAATACTAAAATGAAAAAAAGAATATTAAAAAATATGGAATGGTGGGTGCTAGTATGTGCACTTATATTATCAGGGATAGGTTTAATTGCATTATATTCAGTAAGTCAAAGTACAGAACTTGCAGAATTTAAAAAGCAAATAGTATGGTTTGTAATAAGTTTTGGAGTAATGTGCATTGTGTTATTTATAGATTATGAATTTATAGCCAAGCTATCACCGTTATTTTATATTATATTTTTAGGATTACTAGTTGGAGTCCTCTTTACAACACCAGTAGATGGTTCAAGTAGGTGGTTTGATATAGGAGCATTTTCATTTCAACCAGCAGAATTTGCAAAAATAATTGTTGTAATATTTTTATCTTTGATAATTTCGAAAATACAAGTAAAAGGAAAAGATGAAATAAACAAACCGCAAAAATTATTTTTAATATTGCTATTAGCAGCAATACCAGTATTTTTAGTTATAAAAGAACCTGACCATGGAACTGCTATGGCATTTTTAATTGCATTAGCAGCTATGTTATTTGTTGCAGGGTTAAGAAAAAAATATATAATAGCAGTAATAGCACTTGTAATAATAGCAATTCCGTTATTATATCTTTTTGTTCTTCCAGATTATGCAAAAACAAGAATAGATGTATTTCTAAATCCTGATTTAGACCCAAGAGGTTCAGGATATAACATAATACAATCAAAATTAGCAATAGGGGCAGGAATGTTGTTTGGAATGGGAATATTGCAAGGAAATCAAACACAATTAGGATATTTATATCCAAAAACAACAGACTTTATATATGCTGCAATAGGAGAAGAAATGGGATTTGTAGTTGCAGGAAGTATAATAATATTAAATGTAGTGTTAATTACAAAAGCAATATATATTGCAAAAACAGCAAAAGATGACCTAGGTTCATATATAGCAATAGGAATTGCAGCAATATTTTTCTTTCATATGATGGAAAATATTGGAATGACTATGGGCTTATTACCAATATCAGGTGTACCATTGCCATTTGTAAGTTATGGGGGAAGTTCATTTATAACAAGTTTTATCTCAATAGGATTGTTATTAAATATAAGTGGAAGAAGGCAAAAATCAATATTTGTAGTATAAAATATAAAAAGGAAGGAAAGTATATGAACTCGCTTGAAGAATTTGATAAAGAAAAAACAAAAGTATTAAAATATATAATGTTTAAAAAAAGAACAGAGCAAGAAATAAGAAATAAATTTGCAAATAGTATAGACGAAAATCTTTTAGAAGACATAATAGAATATCTAAAAGAAGCAAAGTATATAGATGATGAAGAATACATATCAAAGGTAGTGCAGGAATATATGGCATTAAAAAATTTATCTATAAAAGAATTAAAATATAAACTTATAGCCAAAGGTCTTGATAAAAATCTAATAGAAGATTATTTGTATAATAATAAAGAAAAGATTAATCAATATGAAATTCAATCAGCTCAAAATATAATATCAAAGAAAAGTAATCAAATGGAGCAAAAAGAAATAGAAGAATATTTAATAAAAAAGGGATACAAAAGAGATACATTAGAAATAGCATTACCTGACCGCTCATTCTAATAGAAAAAAATGAAAAAATAGTGTATAAATATAATATGATGTAAATAAAAAAATACTAATAAGTAAAAGGTCAAATTGTATATATGTATAAAGAGGTGTTTATGGAAAGTATAAAAATATTAGCAACAGGAAAATACATTCCACAAGTAGAAATAACAAATAAATACTTAGAGGCAAAATTTCAAGTAGATGAAAATTACATATATAAAAGAACAGGAATACAGAAAAGATATTTTGCAAAAGAAGAAAACATAAAGCAATTAGCAATAAATGCAGTACAAAACTTGTGCAAAAAAGAAAATATAAATGTAAATGAAATAGAATTAATTATAACAGCAACTACAAGTACAGAAAATTTAATGCCAGGAATATCAAATTATATCCAAAAAGAGTTACAAATAAAAAAATGTATGTGCTTAGATATTTTAGCAGGTTGTAGTGGATTTATTAACGCATTTGATATAGCAAGTTTATATATAAGAAGTGGAAATATAAAAAAAGCTTTAGTAGTTGGAGTAGATATATTATCCAAATATACAGATGAAAATGATTTAGGAACGGCAATTATTTTATCAGATGGAGCAGGAGCGGTATTATTAGGAAACAGTATTGAAAATAAAAAATATATATCAAATATAGAGTGTTTAGGCGAAAATTCAGACATATTAACATGTAAAGCAAATGACAAGATTCATATGGACGGAATTGAAATATATAAATATGCAGTAACAGAAACTGTAACAAATGTAAGACAGCTATTAAATAAATCAAATGAACAAATAGAAAATATAAAATATATATTACCACATCAATCGAATTTAAAAATAATAAAAGGAATTTCAAATAGGTTGAAATTAGATATGAGTAAGATGTATAATAACATAGAAAATATAGGAAATACGTTTTGTGCAAGCATACCAATTGCTTTAGACGATATGTTTGAAAAAAAATTAATAAATGATGGCGATAAAATGATATTTTTAGGATATGGCGGAGGACTAAATACAGGAAGTATATTAATAGAAATATAAATTGTTATTAACTAATAATTGAAAGGATTGTGATGAATTTGAAAACAGCATTCTTATTTCCAGGTCAAGGAGCTCAAATGGTAGGTATGGGAAAAGACCTTTATGAAAAATATGAAGAAGCAAGAAAAATATATGATGAAGCAAGTAAAATTTCAGGAATTGATATTAAAAAGATATGTTTTGAAGGACCAGAAGAAGAACTATTAAAAACAGAAAATACACAACTTGCATTATTAACAACTAGTTTAGCAATATTAGAAGTATTAAAACAGCATAATATACAAGCAGATGTAGCAGTTGGCCTAAGTTTAGGTGAGTATGGAGCATTAATATATGCAGGAATAATAAGTTTTGAGCAAGGAATAGAACTTATAAAACAACGTGGATATTGTATGGGAACATATTTACCAAAAGAAGAATTTGCAATGTCAGCAGTTATAGGGTTAGAAAGTTCAAAAATAGAGGAAGTTTGTAAAAAAATTAAAGAAGAGGGAAAATTCGTAGTACCAGCAAATTATAATTATAGTGGTCAAACTGTAATATCTGGAAATAAAGATGCTTTACAAGAAGCAGAAGAAAAGTTAAAAGAGGCAGGTGCAAAAAAGGTAATACCTTTAAAAACAGGAGGACCATTTCACACAGAAAAATTAAATGAAGCCAAAAGTCATTATGAAAAAGAACTTGAAAAAGCTAAGTTTAATACAGAAAATTTAACAGTAAAAGTAATAAAAAATTTAGATGGAACAATATATAAAAAAGGTGATAATGTAAAAGAAATATTAGCAAAACATATTGTTAATCCAGTAAGATTTGATAAAGCAATAAAATTAATGCAAGATGAAGGAATAGAGCAATATATTGAAATAGGGCCAGGAAAGGTTTTAACAGGATTTATAAAAAAAGAAAATAGAGAAGCTAACACAATAAATATTTGCAATGTAGAAACTTTGGAAAATTTTATTAACATAAGTGAAAAATAAAAAAATTAAGCAAGAAAGGGATGAAAGTTTTTATGGAAGAAAAACAAGTTGTATTAGTAACAGGAGGGTCAAGAGGAATAGGAAAAGAAGTTGCATTAAAGTATGCAGAAAATGGATATAATGTAGTAATTAATTATGTGTCAGATAGAACAGATGTAGGAGCATTAGAAAAAGAATTTAAAGAAAAGGGAGCAGAAAGTGTAATTGTAAAAGCTGATGTTACAAATACTGAGCAAATAGATGAATTAGTAACAAAGGCAATTGAAAAGTTTGGTAAAATTGATGTTTTAGTAAATAATGCAGGAATTACAAAAGATACATTATTAATGAGAATGAAAGAAGAAGATTTTGATAGTGTTATACAAGTAAATTTAAAAGGAACATTTATAGTTACAAAAGCCGTAATACCATATATGATGAAAAAGAAAAGTGGAAGAATAATAAATTTATCTTCTGTAGTTGGAGTAACAGGTAATGCTGGACAATGCAATTATTCTGCTTCAAAAGCAGGAATAATTGGATTTACAAAAAGTTTAGCAAGAGAGTTAGCATCAAGAAATATAAGAGCAAATGCAGTAGCACCAGGATTTATAGCAACAGATATGACAGCAGTTCTTTCAGATAGTGTAAAAGAAAATATTGATGCACAAATACCAATGAAGAGAATGGGAACAGCAAAGGAAGTTGCAAATGTAATATATTTCTTAGGTTCAGAAGAAAGTTCATATATTACAGGTCAAGTGATAAATATTGATGGTGGAATGGTAATGTAAAATAGGAAGGAATGTGAAAGTAATGGAAAGAAGAGTTGTAATTACAGGTTTAGGAGCTATTACTCCAATTGGAAATACTGTTGAGGAATTTTGGAAAGGTATTAAAGAAGGTAAATGTGGAATAGATGAAATTACTTTATTTGATACAACAGAATTCAAAGTAAAATTAGCAGGTGAAGTAAAAAATTATAATCCAGAAGATTATTTTGACAAAAGAACGGCAAAGAGAATGGATAGATGTTCTCATTTTGCTATTATAGCAGCAAGAGAAGCGTGGAAAGATAGTGGATTAGATAAAGAAAAAGAAGATATGGACAGAGTAGGAGTTATAATAGGAACAGGAATTGGTGGTTTAGGAACAATAGAAAGAGAAAATAGAAATTTAGTAGAAAAAGGACCAGATAGAATATCACCAATGTATATTCCAATGTGTATAGTAAATATGCCATCAGGAAATGTTGCTATTGAATTAGGTGCAAAAGGAGAATCTTTATCAATGGTTTCAGCATGTGCATCAGGAACACATTGTATTGGCGAAAGTTATAGAATGATAAAACATGGATATGAAGATGTAATTGTAGCAGGTGGTACAGAGGCTTCAATAACACATACTGGAATAGGTGGATTTACAAATATAAAAGCTTTAACACAATGTACAGATAAAAATAGAGCTAGTATTCCATTTGACAAAGAAAGAAGCGGATTTGTAATGGGAGAAGGTTCAGGAATTTTAATATTAGAAGAATTAGAACATGCAAAAGCAAGAGGAGCAAAAATATATGCAGAAATAGTGGGGTATGGTTCAACATCAGATGCATATCACATAACATCACCAGCACCAGATGGTAATGGTGGAGCAAGAGCTATGAAAAGAGCTATGCAAGAAGCTAATATAAAACCTGAAGAAGTAACATATATAAATGCACATGGAACATCTACACATTTAAATGATTCAAGTGAAACATTAGCAGTAAAAATGGCATTTGGAGAAGCTGCAAAAAGTGTAATGATGAGTTCAACAAAAAGTAATACAGGCCATTTGCTAGGAGCAGCAGGAGGAGTAGAAGCTGTAGTAATAACTAAAGCAATTGAAGATAATTTTGTTCCTCCAACTATAAATTATAAGGTTCCAGATGAAGAATGTGATTTGGATATAGTTCCAAATGAAGGAAGAAATGTAGAAGTAAAATATGCAATGTCTAACTCTTTAGGATTTGGTGGACATAATAGTAGTATTTTGTTAAAAAAATATGAAGAATAAATTTTAAAGGACTTGTAATTTGAACATTATTATTCAATATTAGATTTGGTTAGCCCTGTTTAACCGTAACTATTTCAAAAAATTGGTTCCCCTTTTAAGGATATCCACCAATTTTTTGAAAATAGTTACTGACGCGGGCTTTAAAGTAAAAAAAAATGAATAATAATTTTCAAATTACGAAAGTAAAAAGGAGGTCAATATGGACTATGAAGAAATAAAAAAATTAATAGAAGATATGGGAAATTCTAAACTAGATACATTACAAATAGAATTTCCTGATGGGTGCAAAATTAGTATGAGTAAAAATAAAATGCAACAGGTATCAAATGAAAGTAATGTAGCAAAAGTGCAAAAGGAAGCTGAAATTATAGAAGAAGTTAAAAGTGTATCTACAAATGTTGACGAAGAAAATCTAAAAGTTATAAAGTCACCAATGGTAGGAACTTTTTATGCAAGTGCTTCACCTAAAGATGAGCCATATGTAAAAGTTGGAGATAAAATAAAAAAGGGGCAAGTTGTTTGTATTGTAGAAGCAATGAAATTAATGAATGAAATTGAATCTGAATTTGATGGAGAAGTTGTAGAAATATGTATAAACAATGAAGATATTGTAGAATATGGAACACCATTATTCAAATTAAAATAAAGTAAAGGAATATAAGTTATGTTAGATGTTAATGAAATTATGAAAATCATTCCACAAAGAGCGCCATTTTTAATGATAGATAGAGTTGAGGAATTAGTTTCAGGAGAAAGTTGCGTTGCATATAAAAATGTATGTATAAATGAATGGTATTTTCAGGGTCATTTTCCAGGTCAACCAATAATGCCAGGAGTATTAATAACAGAGGCTTTAGCTCAAACTGGAGCTGTTGCAATTTTATCTATGGAAGAGAATAAAGGAAAAAATGCTTTATTTGGTGGGATTGATAAATTAAAATTTAAAAAACAAGTTGTACCTGGAGATGTATTAAAACTTGAAGTAAAAATAATAAAAAGAAAAGGTCCAGTTGGAGTAGGAGAGGCCATAGCAACAGTAGATGGAAAAGTTGCTGCAAAAGGAGAGCTTACTTTTGCTATTGTTTAATATAATACATTAGGGGGGAATATGAAAAAATGTTAAAAAAAGTTTTGATTGCAAATAGAGGTGAAATAGCGGTACGAATAATAAGAGCTTGTAGAGAAATGGGAATTCGTACAGTTGCAATTTACTCTGAAGTAGATAAAAATGCTTTGCATAAAACATTAGCAGATGAAGCAATATGTATAGGACCAGCACCATCTAATAAAAGCTATTTAAATACAAAAGCTATTTTGGAGGCAGCGTGTTTAACAGGAGCTGATAGCATACATCCAGGATTTGGATTTTTATCTGAAAATGCAAATTTTGCAAAAATGTGTGAAGAAATAGGAATAAAATTTATAGGACCTAATTATAAAATCATAGAACTTTTAGGAAATAAATCTAAAGCTAAAGAAACAATGAAAAACGCAGGAGTACCAGTTGTTCCAGGTTCAGATGGCTTGATATATTCTAAGGAACAGGCAGTAGAGTTAGCAAAAAAAATAAAATATCCTGTAATATTAAAAGCTTCTGCTGGAGGTGGAGGTAGAGGTATTCGTATAGCATATTCTGAAAGAGAATTATTAAAAGAATATGATATTGTAAAACAAGAGGCAAGTGTATCATTTAATGATGATAGTATATATATGGAAAAATACATAGAAAATCCACGACATGTAGAAATTCAAATATTAGCAGATGAACATAAAAATTGTGTGCATTTAGGAGAAAGAGATTGTTCAGTACAAAGGAGAAATCAAAAGGTATTAGAAGAAACTCCAAGTAGTATATTAGATAATAAAACAAGAAAGAAAATGGGGGAAATAGCTGTAAAAGCTGCTTTAGAGATAGGTTATACAAATGCTGGAACTATGGAATTTTTAGTTGATAAAAATAAAGATTTTTATTTTATGGAAATGAATACAAGAGTTCAAGTAGAACATCCAGTAACAGAAATGGTTACAGGTTTGGATATTATAAAGGAACAAATTAAAATAGCTGGTGGAGAAAAATTAGAATATACTCAAAAAGATATAACATTTACAGGCCATAGTATGGAAGTTAGAATAAATGCGGAAAATCCAGATAAAAATTTTATGCCTTGTCCTGGTACAATTACAGGATTACATTTACCAGGTGGTAATGGTGTAAGAGTAGATACTGCAATTTATGCAGGTTATACGGTTCCTCAAAATTATGATTCTATGCTTATGAAAATAATTGTTCATGGTAAAACAAGAGACGAGTCAATTGCTAAAATGAAAAGTGCAATTGCAGAACTTGTAATTGAAGGTATTGATACTAATGTAGATTTCTTATATAAAATTTTAGAAAATGAAAATTTTAAAAATAATAATTATAATACTTCATTTATTAAACAAGAATTTGGATAAGATTATAGTAAAGATTATCAAGAAAAGTGTTATAATGTAGTACGAAAGTACCATATGGCTCATCAGATTTTAAATCAATAAGAATAGAGGAAAAATTTAAAAAAGTTTGTAATAATATTTAAAGGATTTGAAGAATTTTACTTAGAAGAAGTAGTTAAGAAATAGATAAATTAAATAAGGAAAAAATAGAGAAGCTTAAAACTTTTTATAAAAAAGTTTTAAGCTTTTCAACACTATCCTCTTGCATACTAACAAAATCATCTAATAATTGAGCAACATTTTCATCAACTTCTGGATGTTGATTTAATAAACGTCTACCTTCAATAATTCCCATATTAGTACCATTTAAAAGTAATTCAGCAATATTAGAATTACTTTGATCGCCCATAGTTTTCATTTGAACACCATACCAAGTCATAACTTTATTCATAGTACTAGTTTCGTGAGGTTCTTTAGAACTATGTTTAGCATATAAATCATTAACACGTCTAGAAATATCTTTGTATTTATTATATTCTAATTCTAAAGTTTTATTAAAATTAGGGTCTCCAACTTTATCAATAATAAAAGAAATAGCATCCATACCCATAGTAGCACCTTTATTAACTTCGTCTAAAACATTAAGATTGTTATTTTGCATACAAAAACCTCCTAACATATTTATTTATAGTATTTCAAAAAATGAACAAAATATACAATTGCAATTATAAAAAAAAAGTTATATAATAATAAAATGAAAAATATTATAATTTAATAAAAGTAAAATTTAAGAAAATTGAATGTAATAAAAAATAAGTTATATAATTAAAAGGTATGTTGAAAAATAAAAACAAATTTGTGCCTTAGAAAGAAAGTGAGTAGAGATGAAAGTATATGCATTTGTAGGACCATCAGGGACGGGAAAAAGTTACAGAGCGCAGATGGTAGCAAGTGAAAATAATATAAATTTTATAATAGATGATGGTCTATTAGTAAAAGATAATGAAATAATTGCTGGAGAATCAGCAAAAAAAGCACCAACAAAAATAGAAACAGTAAAACATGCATTATTTTTAAGTAAAGAAGAAAAAGATGAAATAAATAAAGCATTAAAGAAATATAAACCAGAAAGTATATTAATATTAGGAACATCTGATGGAATGGTAAAAAAAATAGCATCAAATTTAGGATTACCAGAAATAGAAAAAATAATATATATTACAGAAGTTGCAACACAGCAAGAAATGGAAACAGCAAGAAGAATAAGAGTAACAGAAGGAAAACACGTAATACCAGTTCCAACATTTGAATTAAAAAAAGATTTTTCAGGATATTTATTAGATCCATTACAAATATTTAAATCAAAGGGAAAAGGACAAAAACCATATATTTCTGAAAAATCAATAATACGTCCAACATTTAGTTATTTAGGAAAATTTACAATATCAGATACTGTGTTTAGACAAATAGTAGAATATATTGCAAATAAAATGCAATCAATTTATAAAGTAATAAAAATAAGAGTAGAAAATTATGGAGAAGGACCTATAATATACATGGAAGTATCTGTTATTTATGGATTTGATATAAAAGAAAGCTTAAAACAATTTAGAGAAATATCAAAAAGGGAAATACAAAAATATACTTCAATGAATGTAGTATCAATAGATGTAGTGGCAAAAAATATACATATACCAGAAAATGAAGAAAATATAAAAAAAATCTAGAGAATAAATTTGATTCTAATTAAACAATAAAATGTTAATTAAGTAAAAATATGAAAGGATTAAGTATGAGTAATATAATAGTAGCTATAGATGGTCCAGCAGGAGCAGGTAAAGGAACTATAACAAAAAAAGTAGGAGAGAAATTAAATTTAGTAAATATAGATACAGGTGCAATGTATAGATGTGTAGCATTAGAAATGATAAGAAAGAATATAAAATTAGAAGAAATAGATAAAATAGAACAAATACTAAAATGTATAGAAATAGAATTAAAAGAAGAAAATGGACAGCAAATTGTTTTACTAAATGGAGAAGAAGTAACACTAGCAATCAGAAGTAAAGAAGTAAATGAAATAGTATCACAAGTTTCACATATTGTTATAGTAAGAAAAACTATGGTAGAATTACAAAGAAAAATGGCAGAAAGTAAAAACATTATTATGGAGGGAAGAGATATTGGAACAAATGTATTTCCAAATGCAGATGTAAAAATATATTTAGATGCAACTCCAGAAGAAAGAGCTATGAGAAGATATAAAGAAAATAAAGAAAAAGGGATAGATATTTCATATGATAAGATATTAGAAAATGTTAAATTTAGAGATAATAATGATATGACAAGTAGTGTTGCACCATTAAAAAGAGCTCAAGATGCAATATATATAGATTCAACAAATATGTCTATAGAAGAAGTTATTAATGAAATTATAAAGATAATAAATAATAATATTAAATAAATGTTACTAATTAGCATTAGCCAATAGTTATATTATTTGTTACTATAATTAATTAGAGTAACAAAAGAACAATATTAGGCAAATAAGTATAATAGCTAAAAGCAAAATGTATAAAAAAGGAAAGGAGTAGTGCTAGAATAAGATAAACGATATTAATAGTTAATTTTCTAAATATTAGCACAAGTTAAGATGAAAAAATTTTTTAAAAGTATAGGAAGAGTAATAGTAAAAACATCTGTATACCTTTATTGTAAAATAGTATATAGAGCGAAAATTATAGGAACAGAGAATATTCCACAAAACGAACCATTAATATATTGTGGAAATCATAGAACATATTTAGATCCACCATTAATAGTAGTAACAGCGAAAAGAAATGTAAGGTTTTTAGCAAAAGAGGAATTAAGGAAAAATCCGTTATTTGCTCTTCTAGGTGTGATTTTTGATGGAATATATGTAAAAAGGGATTCAAAAGATATAACAGCATTAAAAACAACATTAACAGCACTAAAAAATGGAGAATGTGTGGCATTATTTCCAGAGGGAACAAGAAATGGATTAAAAAATGGTGAAAAGGTAAAAAATGGAGCAGCATTTTTTGCATTAAAAACAGGAGCAAGAGTAATACCAGTTGGTATAAGTGGAGAAGAAAAGCCATTTCACAAGGTAACCATAAAATATGGAAAACCATTAAAATTTGAGAATCCAAATGGAAAGAAACCGACAGAAGAAATGGAAGAAAAAGTAACAAATCAAATAATGGATGAAATAATAAAGTTGACAAAATAATGAAATTATGATATAATATACCAGTATATTAGAAAATTTAGACAAAAGAAAAAGTAACGTTTTTCAAATGATTGAAAGGCGTTTTATTAATGAAAAAAAGAGAAGGAGAGAATATGGAAAATTTAGAGATAGATGAAAATTTTGAAGAATTATTTAAAAAATCAATAAAAGAAGAAACAAAATTAGATAAGGTAGTTACAGGAACTATTATAAAAATTACAAAAAACAAAGAAATATTTGTAGACTTAGGATATAAAGCAGATGGAATAATACCAAGAGAAGAATATTCATTTAATGAAAATGATGACCCAAATGACGAATTTAAAGTTGGAGATAAAATAACGGCAGATGTTTTAAAATTAAATGATGGCTTAGGAAATGTATTATTATCATATAAAAGAGCTAGAACAAGAAATGCAAGAAAAGAATTTGAAGAAAAAATAGGTAATAAAGAAATTTTTTCTAGTAAAATAACTGAAATAAATGATAATGGATTTATTACAGATTATAAGGGAATACGAATATTTATACCATTATCTTTATCAGGAATAACAAGAAGTGAAAATATACAAGATTACAAAAACAAAATAGTAAAATATGTAATTGTTGAATATAGTCCAGAAAATAGAAAGGTAATAGGTTCAATAAGAGAATTAAAAGATAAAGAAAAGCAAGAAAAACAACAAAAATTCTGGAATGAAGCAGAAGAAAACAAAAAATATGAAGGAATAGTAACAAGTATAAGTGATTATGGAGCTTTTGTAGAAGTGGCAGAAGGAATACAAGGGTTACTTCATGTATCTGAAATGACATGGCAAAGAAATACAAATCCACATGATATATTGCAAGTAAATCAAAAGGTAAATGTATTAATCAAGGAATTAGATAAAGAAAATAAAAGATTAAAATTATCATTAGAGGACAAAGGTCCAAATCCATGGGAGCAAGTTCAAAATAAATATAATGTAAATGATGTTGTAAAAGTAAAAATTGTTAAATTTATGCCATTTGGAGCTTTTGCAGAAATTGAACCAGGAGTAGAAGGATTAATACATATTTCTCAAATATCAGATGAGAGAATTTTAAAGCCAGAAGATAAGTTAGAAATAGGACAAGAATTAAATGCAAAAATAATTAATATGGATGTAGAAAACAAAAAAATAGAATTATCAATAAAAGAAATTATAGGTACAAGTTACGAAGTTACAGTTTAGTAAAAATGAAAAAAGGAAAATATCAAATTTTATTACATTTAGACAATATAACTAAATTGTAACCATATGAACAATTGAGGGAAGGAATGTAGAAAAAATGTATAATGAAAAAATTAGAAATATAGCAATAATAGCACACGTAGACCATGGAAAAACAACATTAGTAGATGCATTGCTAAAACAAAGTCATGTATTTAGAGAAAATGAACAAGTACAAGAAAGAGTAATGGATTCAAATGACTTGGAGAAGGAAAGAGGAATAACAATATTATCAAAAAACACATCTATTATGTATAATGACATAAAAATAAATATAGTAGATACACCAGGACATGCAGATTTTGGAGGAGAAGTAGAAAGAGTTTTAAAAACAGTAGATGGAGTTTTGTTATTAGTTGATGCTTTTGAGGGAGCAATGCCTCAAACAAGAGAGGTATTAAAAAAATCTTTAGCATTAAATTTAAAACCAATAGTAGTTATAAATAAAATAGATAGACCAGGAGCAGATCCATTAAAAGTTGTAGACCAAGTTATAGAATTATTTATAGAATTAGACGCAACAGATGAGCAACTTGACTTTCCAGTTGTATTTGCATCAGCAAAAAATGGAATAGGTAAAATGAATTTAGAAGATGAAACAACAGATTTAAGTTGTTTATTTGAAACAATAGTAAAAACTATTAAAGCACCACAATGTGATGAAGAAGGACCAGCTCAAATGCTAGTATCTAATATAGATTATGATGATTATGTTGGAAGAATAGCAGTAGGTAGAGTGGAACGTGGTACAATAAAATTAGGAATGCCAGTTAGTATATGTAAAAAAGATGACAAAATAGAACAAGGAAGAATAGCAAAATTATATACTCATGTTGGGCTAAATAAACAAGAGGTTGAAGAAGTAAAAGCAGGAGATATTATTGAACTTGCAGGACTTCCAGATATACATATAGGAGATACAATATGTGATTTTAACAACCCAGAAAAAATTCCATTTGTTGATATTGATGAACCAACTGTATCAATGACATTTAGTGTAAACAATGGACCATTTGCTGGTAAAGAAGGCCAGTTTATAACATCAAGACATATTCGTGATAGATTATTTAAAGAACTTGAAAGAAATGTAAGTTTAAGAGTAGCAGAAACAGATTCACCAGATTCTTTTGAAGTATCAGGAAGAGGAGAATTACACTTATCAGTATTAATAGAAACAATGAGAAGAGAAGGATATGAATTATTAGTATCTCGCCCAAAAGTTATAATAAAAGAAATTGATGGAGTAAAATGTGAACCAATAGAAAGGCTTGTAGTAAATGTGCCAGATGATTGTGTTGGAACAGTTATAGAAAAATTAGGAAGACGTAAAGCAGAAATGTCTAATATGGAGCCTGCTGAAGCTGGTCATACAAAAATTGAATTTAGAATACCTGCTAGAGGATTAATAGGATATAGAACAGAATTTTTAACAGACACAAAAGGTGAAGGAACAATGAACCATATATTTGATTCATATGAACCATATAAAGGAGAAGTAGTAGCTCGTGTTAGAGGAACTATAGTAGCTTTTGAAAATGGAAAATCTGTTACATATGGGCTATATAATGCACAAGATAAAGGAGACTTATTTATAGGTCCAGGAGTAGATGTATATGAAGGTATGATAGTTGGTTTAAATTCTAGAGGAGAAGATTTGAGTATAAATGTATGTAAAGAAAAACACTTAACAAATACTCGTGCATCAGGTTCAGATGATGCATTGCGTTTAGTACCACCAATTCAAATGTCTTTAGAAAAAGCAATTGAATTTATACAAGATGATGAATTAGTAGAAGTAACACCAAAGTCAATAAGATTAAGAAAAAAAATATTAGATAGTAAAGAAAGAGAAAGAGCTGCACGAAATAATAAATAAAGGGTGGATGTTGAAATGAGTAGAGTTAGTATAGGAGTTAGTGCAAAATTGACGGAAAATGATATTAATCAGAAAAAAGGATTATATAATAAAGTGAAACATAAAAATACAATTGAAAATATGATAAGAATGTTAATAAATCAAGATATTGACATTAAAAAATCTATTGCACAAGATTACTCTGATGATAAGGTATTGATAATTGTTCAAGAAAAAGTTAGACAAATGAAAGAAAAAGAATTTCAAAATGCAAAAGAAAATGAAGATTATGAACGAATATTAGAATTTATTGCACCAAATGTAAATTGTCAAAAAAGGAAAAATTTATATCCAGATGAAATAAGTATGAGAAAGGCTTTTGATGAAAAAATAATAAATTTTAGTACATTTTTTTGCAATTATATAGATAATTTGAGAATATCTGCAAATGTAAAAAAATCAATAATAATGACAGCAACTAGCGAATATAATAAAATAATAAAAAGTATTGCTGAAGGAAATTTGATAATGAATGAAGAATATTATATAAAGTGTATAAAGGAGAAAGTATTATCAAAATATGCAATAAATCAAACAGAAAATACTATAAAAGTTATGGAAAAATATATTGATGAAGTTATACAAAAATTAGAAGCTGGTAAAATAGTAAGTAAGATAGATAAAAAGGAGGAAACACGTTAGTTAATAAAACTAATAGTTATAATGAATAAACAAGAATTAGAAAAGATAAAAATAAAAGCACAAGAAGAGCATATTCCAATAATTATGGACGATACATTAGAAGTTATATCAAAATATTTAAAAGATATAAAGCCAAAAAGAATATTAGAAATAGGAACTGCAGTAGGATATTCAGCAATATGTTTTTCTGAGTATTTAGATAAAAATGGAGTAATAGATACAATAGAAAGAGATGAAATAAGAGTAAAAGAAGCAAGAGAAAATTTAAAAAAAGTAGCAGTAGAAGGTAAGATAAACATATATGAAGGAGATGCAGTAGAAATATTACCTAAATTAAATTATGAATATGATGTTGTATTTATTGATGCAGCTAAAGGTAAATATCCATTCTTTTTGGAACAGTCTTTAAGATTAATAAAACCTTCTGGTATTATATTTGCTGATAATATTTTGTATAAAGGTTATGTTATGAGTGATTATAATAAACATAAACAACGTACAGCAGTAAGAAATTTAAGAGAATATATAAAAGAAATACAGGAAAATGAAAAATTGGAAACGCAAATTTTAGAGGTTGGAGATGGATTAGCAATAAGTAAAATAAAAGAGTAAAGAAAGAAGATGAAGATTATGAGGCTACTAAAAAAGTAGCCTCAATATTATCTTTCATCTTCTTCATTTTGTTCGGATAAATTTATTTTTTCATTAACACGTTTTTTTATGTCATTTACAGAATTTGTATAAGAAAAACCTAATTCTCCAGCTTTAGTATTAGCTTCTAATAAAATCTGATGTATAATTTCTTTTGAAATTCCATGTGATTGTAAAGTATCAATTAAAGAATTTTTACCTATTACTATAACAGAATCTTTTTCTTGAATTTGTTTTAATCTATTAAGTAGCATATCAGCAAGGCAAGTAGTTTCGTCTGTTTTTAAAAGTAATTCTCTAAGGTTTTCTACTAAATTCTTTTTTACAACAAATGCTGTATTTGTATTTACACGAGAATGTGCTGAGGAAACAGCAATTAATTTAGGAGAATGATATTTTGCAAATATAGGAAGATATTGCTCTAAAGTATATTTTGCTGTAAGATTTGTTCCATCAGGTAAAAAGTGTTTATCTTCATACAATTCTTTTATTTTTAAATTTTTTTGAGCAAATTCAATATCCCTTTTTCTTTTCTTTTGTTCTGAAACTAATTCTTTATCAGGTGTAGAAAGTAAATAGTTTCTTTCTGCTACAGTAGTTGAATTTAAAATATTAATTGAGTTTTTCAATATACTATCATAATTTTTATCATTTTTTAAATTATCTTTTAATTCAAAGAATTGAGAAATATCAAGTTGTTTATTATCCATACGACTGTGGTCTGATGTGCCTATTTTGGAATCTCTATATCTCATATTAGTTTGAAATTGAACTTCTATTTTTCTGCCATCAGGTGTACCTAAAATGTTATATATTGCACAAAAACCATTTCTTTTAATTACTGTTTTTGAAGATATTAATTTTACATCTAATTGATCTCTTAAAATATTTTCATTTGAATAATTGGTATCTTTTACAATTTGAGGAATTATTATTTGCAATACAGAAAATTCATATTGGTCATAAAGACGGTTTTTAAATTCATCTAATAAAGAGCTAAGTTGTTGTTGGTATTCCCAATGTTCATCATCACTTAATTCTTTTTTAAAATCATTAGCTTCTAAATGAGCTTTGTAATCATTTAATGATTGTGATAATAGCTTAGAAAAACAAGTTCCACGGTCTTTATCATCTTGAGGTTTAAATAAAATACCACTATATTCTTCAGAGCATTCTTGAAAAGTAAGGTATTGTAATTTATCTAATAATTCAATTTTTATTTGTAAATAATCTTCTTCGGTAAAATCTAAAAAAGAATATGGATTATCAATGAATTCATGTAATGAATGATAGATAGATATATTTTTTTGCTTTAATTTTCTATATTTCATAAATTTTTTACCAATGTCACTATGTTTAATATCTTCATCTACATGAAAGGTATCATCTATACCTTTTATATAAACAGTAAAACCATAAAAGTCATCTGAAACTTTAGAAAAATTAAAGTTTTTTTCAATATCATTATATGTAATTCCATTACTTAAATTGGAAGGTATTATATTATCAAGATTTTTTCTAAATTCTTTTTGTATATTATTAGAGGTACTATTAAAAGATTTCTTTCTACCAGTTGTAGCAAAACGACAATTTGGAAATTTATTTTTTAATGCAGTATAAAATCCTGTTTGAATATCTACATTATTTTGCATATTTTCAGTATGATTGGTGTATTCATCTATCATATTAAGAAAACGATTATTTATAAAATTTTTTTCTAATTCAAATACTTTTGGGTCTTTTTCTTCTTTGATATAATTTAAAAATTTATCAGGATATTTTTTTGCAACAATTATAGAAATTTTTTTTATTTCATCTTCTGAAATATTTAATGATAAAATTTCAGAAGTGTCTAATTTATCTTCATCGCTAGTATTATTAGGAAAAATTTGGTGATATTCTTGAATATAAGCAAAATATAAATTTTTTAGGTATTCCTCAAATTTATAAAGTACTTCTTTTGTAACAGGAAAAGAAAATAAGTTATATACTGCTTTAGGATACCTATTTTTTATTGTATCTTTTAATTTATTTTGCATTTCAGAATTTATTTGTCTATCATTTTTTATCTTTTCTAAAAGTGTGTATAAGTCAAATAATGATGAGGAATCAAAATTTTTAATGGCTTCTTCATCACCAGTATATAATACTGTTATATTTTTTATATATTTTAAAAAATTTTCTTGATTTTTCATTGTATAAGACATAAAATCACCTCAATATCATTATATCATAGTAAGTACAGAAATGCAAACAATGAAAAAACAAACAGAAAATTGCTCTAAATTTTTGTTACAAGTTAATGGTTTTAAAAGGATATATTTTCAAAAGCATTGAAATATAAGATTTTCATTACATTCCTCGGCTCATTACAAAGCTTAAGAAATTCTAACTTATTTTAT
>CANRBL010000035.1 GCA_947628835.1 uncultured Clostridia bacterium
TGAGCCGAGGAATGTAGTGAAAATCTTATATTTCAATGCTTTTAGAAATTTATCCTTTTAAAACCATTAACCTGTAAAAATTTGTTCCGTGTTCTAAATAATAAAGCTTGATAATTAAGAAGAAATGTAGTAAAATAACAGCATATAAAGAAAGAGAAAAGGAAGAGGTGTAAAAATCAAATGAAATGTTTAAAAAGTCCTCAATTTGAAGCAATGTGTGGATTAACAGACGAAAATGAAAAAGGAATTACTTTAGTTGCACTTGCAATAACTGTAGTTGTAATGTCAATAATAGCTGGTATATCAATAACAGCAGGACTATCAGGTTTGAGTAAATCTAAAGATAGTTTATCACTTTCAGAATTACAAATAGTACAAGAAGCAATTTTACAAAGATATACAAAATACAAAACAGTAGGAGAAGAAAGTTTTTTACTAGGAACCAAGATGCAATATCAAGAAGTAGAAAATATAGTAGAGCAAGTAGATGAAAATATAGAATTAAAAGTAGAAAATTATGATGATAAAGGAGAAAATGTAAGTCCTGAAGAATACTACTATGAAATGAATCCAGTAAATCTAAAAGATATAGGAGTAGATAAAGCAAAAGATACATATATAGTAAATTATAAAACAGGAGAAGTATTAAATAAAACAAAAATAAAAACAAGCACAAATCAATTATTATATGTATATTCTATAGAAAGTGAATAAAAGTAAGTACCAAATGAAAGGAAGGCAAATAGTTTGAATGAAATAGAAGAATTAAAAGAAATGTTTAAAGACAACATAAAATTTAATGAACCTATGAGAAATCATACAACATTTAAAATTGGAGGACCAGCAGAAATTTTCATACAAGCCAAAACAGAAGAAGAAGTAAAAAAGGTACTAGAAAAATCAAGAAAAATCAAAAAAAATGTATTTATAATAGGAAATGGAAGTAATATTTTAGTACATGATGAAGGAATAAATGGAATAGTATTAAAAATATGCATAAAAGAAATTGAAATAGAAGAAAATCAAGATGTAGATGTAACTGTAAAAGTAGGAGCAGGAGTAAAAAATGCAGAATTAGCACAAAAATTATTAAAAAAAGGCATAAAAGGATTTGAATTTGCATCAGGTGTACCAGGAACAATAGGTGGTGCAATATATATGAATGCAGGAGCTTATGGAGAAGAATTTAAAAATATTGTACAAAATGTTACATATATGAATAAAGAAGGAAAAATACATACAATAAAAAATGAAGATTGCAAATTTGGATATAGAAATAGTATATTTACATCAGGTAACTTTATTATACTTAGTGCTGTATTAAAATTAGAAAGGGGAAACATTGTAGAAATAGAAAAAAGAATGAAAGAATTAGCTAATTTAAGGAAAGAAAAGCAACCAATAGAATATCCAAGTGCAGGAAGTACATTTAAAAGAGGAGATGGATTTATAACAGCAAAACTTATAGATGATTGTGGTCTAAAAGGATATAAAATAGGTGGGGCACAAATATCTACAAAACATGCGGGTTTTATCGTAAATGTTGGAAATGCAACTGCAAAAGATGTATTAGATTTAGTAAAATATACTCAAAATAAAGTTTATGAAAAATATGGAAAAAATATAGCATTAGAATTTAAAGTTATTTAAGGAAAGGAATGTTGAAAATGAATGGATTATTTCAATGGTTTAAATCAAGTACAAAAATGAAAAGATGGATATTTTTATGTTTAATAGGTATAATATTCGCAAGTTATGGAATGGCAGAAGTATTGATTTTAAAAGAAATGTCTTTTAAAGTAGTAGCAAAAATAATTATAATGTTTGTAATAGGATTTGTGTGCATAATATTAGGATTAGTATTTGGATATAAACGAACATTAGAGGTATTAATAGAATCAACAGATAAGCGAATGAGCAACAAAAATAATATAAATGTAAATTCTCTTATTTTTAATAAACAAGTATATGATAAAGGACCAAAAATAGTTGTAATAGGAGGAGGAAGTGGACTAAATACGGTATTATCAGGAATGAAAAAGTACACTGGTAATATTACAGCAATAGTAACAGTATCAGATTATGGTGAAAAACAAGAAAAATCAAACCAAATATTAACATTACAGGATATAAAAAATAGTATAATATCACTTTCTAGAAAAGAAAATGAAATGAGTAAATTATTAAATTATAAGTTCACACAAAATGGATTAAATGGAATCTCATTTTCGGATTTGTATTTTATGGCAATGCAATCAGTTAATGGAGATTTTACAAAATCAATAAAAGGTAGTAATGATATATTTAATATGGTTGGAAATGTATTACCAGTAACTTTAGATGAGATGAATATTTGTGCAGAGCTTGAAAATGGTTATATAGTAAAAGAAAAATCAAAAATTACAGAAATAGTAACAGATAAAGTTACAAAAATAAATAGAATATATTTAAATCCATCAAATTGTAGACCAGCACCTGGAGTTATAGAAGCAATTAAAGAAGCAGACAGTATAATAATAGGCCCAGGAAGCTTATATACAAATGTAATTCCCAATTTATTAGTAAGTGGAGTTACAAAGGCAATAAAAGAAAGTAAAGCAATAAAAATATATATAAGTAACATTATGACAGATCCAGGTCAAACTGATAATTATAGTGTATCAGACCATATAAATGCTATAATTGAACATTGTGGAGAAGAAATAATTGATTATTGTATTTATGACACAGGAGAAATAGTGCCTGAATTCATAAAAAAATACAATATGGAAGGTGCAGAATTAGTAGATACGAATATAGACGAAGTACATACAAAAGGCATAAAATTTTTACAAAGAAAAATATCAAAAATATCTGATGACAGAATAAGACATGATGAAGATCTAGTTGCAAGCTCAGTAATTCAACTTATATGTGATGACTTAAAATATCAGGACAAGCAAAATGACCCACAATATTTAATGATGAATACAAAATTAAAAGAAGATAAAAAGATAAATAAAAGACAGCAGGCAATAGAAAAAGCACGAAAAAAGGGAAAAGAAGAACCTAAAACAACAGTTAGAAAAAGTAAGTTTAATGATAAATATAGAGAAAGAATAGAATCAATAAAAGCATCTAGTAACAAGCAAAACAAGTAATTAAAATATGTAATCAAAAATTTTAATATAATAATTTAAAAAATATAATTAATGAAATGAAAATACTAAAAGATTAAAAATTTGTTAAAAAATAATTATAATAAAGGAGATACGAATGAAAGTAGTAGAAAAAAAATTAACATTAGAAGAAGGTTTAAAAAAAGAATGGTTAATTACAAATGGAATAGGAGGGTTTGCTAGTTCTACAGTAATAGGAGCAAATACTAGAAAATATCATGGTTTACTTATAGCACCTATAGAACCACCAGCAAGAAGATATTTAATATTATCAAAAGTAGATGAAAGTATTGAATTAGATGGCAAAAAATATGAACTTTACACCAATGTATGTAAAAATTACATATCAAAAGGATACAAATTGCAAACAGGTTTTGAAAAAGTTTATGTACCTCAATTTACATATAAGGTAGAGGGTACTGAAATAAAAAAAGAAATATGTATGGAATATGGAAAAAATACAGTAGGAATATTATATAAAGTAAAAAATGGAAAACAAAAAGCAAAGTTAACTTTAGCGCCAATTTTAAATTATAGGGATTTTCACTGTATGAATACAAATCATATATTTGATTTAAGACAAGATGTAAAAGAAAATAAGGTAAAAGTAATTGTAGACAATAATATTTCACACCCTATATATATGAAAGTAAATAATAGTAAATATTATAAACATGATAATGATGTTTTTTGGAATATGTTTTACCTAGAAGAAGAAAAAAGAGGATTTTATCCAGAAGAAAATCATTCTGTTCCAGGTGTTTTTGAAATTGAAATTGAGCCAAATGAACAAAAAGAAATATCTTTTGTTTGTTCATTTGAAGAAAATATTGATGAAATTAATGTGAAAGATTTAATAAAAAATGAAGAAAAAAGATTAAAAGACACATTTGAAATTTCTAATTTGATAGAAGAAGGGCAAGATAAAGACACTATAAAGAAAAATGAATTGATTAAGAATTTTTTAATAGCAATTGATAATTTTATAGTATACAGGCCATCATTTAGATTACATACAATAATTGCAGGATATCCATGGTTTTTAGATTGGGGAAGAGATACTTTAATTTCATTTGAAGGTTTGTTATTAATAACCAATAAATTTGATATAGCAAGAGAAGTTTTATTAACATCTGTAAGAGATATAAAATATGGATTAGTGCCTAATGGATATTCAGGATTTGATAATAGACCATTATATAATAGTGCTGATGCATCATTGTTATTATTTGAGCAAATAAAAAAATATTTAAAATATACAAATGATTTTGAATTTGTAGAAAAAAATTTATATAGTAAATTGCCAAATATTATAGAAAATTATATAAAAGGTATTGATGTAGATGATAATAACATTTATTTAGATTCAGACTATTTATTAGTATCAGGTACAGAAAATACACAAAATACATGGATGGATGCAAAATATGAAGGTGTAGCAATTACTCCAAGAAATGGAAAAACAGTTGAGTTAAACAGTTTGTGGTATAATGCATTAATGATAATGTCTGAATTAGAAGAAAGATTTGGAACAAGTGAAAATGTAAAGAAATATCAAAAATTAGCAAAAAAATGCAAAGAAGAGTTTAATCTCAGATTTTATAATGCAAGAAGAAAATGCTTATATGATGTTTTAGGAGATAAGAAAATTCGACCAAATCAATTATTTAGCTTAAGTTTAACATATCCTATAATTGAACCAAATTCAGAAATGGCAACAAATATAATAGAAACAGCAAAAAAGAAATTATTAAATAATTATGGCTTGAAATCACTTGCAAAAGGGGAAGAAAACTATGTAGAAGTATATGAAGGAGATGGTAAACAAAGAGATACAAGCTATCATCAAGGTATAACGTGGACATGGCTTTTAGGGTTATATTATAATGCAATGAAAAACCGCATAAAATCTGAAAAAAAGAAAAAAGAAAAAGTATTATTAGAAGAAGAGTTAGAAGAATTTAGAAATAAAGTTACAAAAACATTTACTAAAGATATGTATGAAGATGGTTGTATTGGTAGTATATCAGAAATATATGATACTAAAAAGCCACAATTGCCAAAAGGTTGCATAGCACAAGCATGGAGTGTAGCAGAAGTATTTAGAATTATATTGGGCAAATGAAAGGAAGATAACAAATGAGAATTTTAGGAATAGACCCAGGTTTTGCAATAACAGGATATAGCATAATAGATTATATTGGAAATAAATTTAAACTTATAACTTCTGGAGCAGTATTAACAGAAGCGGGAGAATCTTTTCCTTTAAGATTAGAAAAAATATATAGAGAATTGCAAGAAATAATAGAAAACTATCAACCAGAATGTATGTCAATAGAGGAATTATTTTTTAATAACAATGCAAAAACTGCAATAAATGTTGCACAAGCAAGAGGTGTAATATTAATTACAGCTAGAATAAATAATCTTCCAATTTATGAATATACACCTCTTCAAGTAAAACAAGCAGTTACAGGATATGGACGAGCTGATAAAATTCAGGTTCAAAGAATGATAAAAATGATATTAAATACAGATAAATTACCGAAATTAGATGATGTTACAGATAGTATGGCAATGGCAATATGCCATGCACATTCAGCAAAATTTGCCCAGAGCTTATAATTTAAGGAGGGTGATTAAAAATAATAAATATAGAAATGTTAGAAAAACAGTTAGCAGATAGTGAATTATCAAGCATTTATTTATTTTATGGTGATGAATTATTTCTCTTAGAAAGTAATGTAAATAAAATAAAAAAGAAATTTGGAGAAATTATAAAAGGTATAAATTACATTTTAATAGATGAAACAAATGTAAACGAACTTATATCAAACATTGAAACACCAGCTTTTGGATATGAAAAAAAATTAATAATAGCGAAAAATACAGGTTTATTTCAAAAGGACAGCAAAAAAAAATCAAGTGGTAATAAGGATTTAAAAGAAAAAATAAATGATTATATAAATCAAAATATAGAAATAATAAAACAATCTGTTATATTAGTATTTATTGAAGAAACTGCAGAAAGTAATAATTTGTATAAAACAATTGATAATGTTGGTATAGTATGCAAATTTGAATATCAAAAAGCACCTCAAATAGAAAAAAGAATTAAACAAATATGTAATGCATATAAAGTTAATATTGATAGCAATACAATTAGATATTTTATAGAATGCTGTGGAACAAGTATGCAGGATTTGATAAATGAAATAAGAAAATTAATAGAATATAAAGGTGAAAATGGAACAATAACTAATGAGGATATAGATTTGCTTTCAATTAAACAAATGGAAAGTGTTATTTTCGATTTAACAGATAATCTTGGAAAAAAGAACATAAAAGATGCTTTACAAGTTTTAAAAAATTTGATTTATGCTAAAGAACCAATACAAAAAATATTAGTAACACTATATAATCATTTTAAAAAGTTATATTTAGCAACAATTGCAATGAAAAATAATAAAGATATAGCACAAAGCCTCAATTTAAAACCTAATCAATTATTTTTGGTAAAAAAATATACTTCTCAAGCAAAATTATTTGGAGAAAAGAATTTAAGACGAATTTTAAAAGAATTAACAGATTTAGATTATAAGTATAAGGTAGGATTGATTGATTTAAATATAGGGTTAGAGGCAATATTATGTACATATTGTGCATAATTTACTAGTTTAATATAAAAATATAAGGTTTACTTTTTCTTAAAAATATTATATAATAAGTTTACAAAATTAGGAAGGAGGAATGTTAGTTAAATAAACTAGCATTATAGATAAAATGGAAGAAAAACAACAAAAAAATAATCAAGAACAAGAATTAGATTTAAATCAATTAATGAAAATAAGAAGAGAAAAATTAGAAGAATTACAAAAGCAAGGAAAAAACCCTTTTGAAATAACAAAATTTAATAGAAAAAATACAGCAGGAGAAATAAAAGCAAATTATGAAGAATATGAACAAAAAGATGTAACAGTAGCAGGAAGAATAATAGCAAAAAGAATAATGGGAAAAGCTTCATTTTGTACCATACTTGATAGTGATGAAAAAATTCAAAGTTATGTAAGTATAAACGATTTAGGAGAAGAAAGTTACAAACAATTTAAAACATATGATATAGGAGATATAATAGGGATAACAGGATTTGTCTTTAAAACAAAAACAGAAGAAATATCAATACATGCAAAAGAAATAACATTACTTACAAAATCTTTAAGACCACTACCAGAAAAATTTCATGGTTTAAAAGACCCAGATTTAAGATACAGACAAAGATATACAGACTTAATAGTTAATCCTGAAGTTAAGAAAACTTTTGAAATCAGAAGTAAAATAATAAAAGAAATGAGAGCTTTTTTAGATAATAAAGGATATATTGAAGTAGAAACACCAATTTTAAATACTATAGCAGGAGGAGCGAATGCTAAGCCATTTATAACACACCATAACAGTTTAGATATACAAATGTATTTAAGAATTGCACCAGAATTATATTTAAAAAGATTAATAGTAGGTGGTTTCGATAAAGTATATGAAATAGGAAGATTATTTAGAAATGAAGGAATGGATTTAAAGCATAATCCAGAATTTACTACTATGGAATTATATTCAGCATATGAAGATTATAATGATATGATGAATATAACAGAAGAAATGATTTCTACAATAGCTAAAAATATATTAGGTACTACAAAAATAACATATCAAGATATAGAAATTGACTTAGCTCCATCTTGGAAAAGAATGACAATGATAGATAGTATAAAAGAAGTAACAGGTATTGATTTTAATCAAATAAATACCGATGAAGAAGCTATAAAAATTGCAAAACAAAAAGGTGTTGAAGTAGAAGATATTAAGAAAAATAGAGGAAATATAATAAATATATTCTTTGAAGAATTTGTTGAAGAAACTTTAGTACAGCCAACATTTATTTGCGATTATCCAGTAGAAGTATCACCATTAACTAAAAGAAAGCCTTCAGATCCTCGTTTAACAGAAAGATTTGAGTTATTTATTGGTGGAAGAGAATATGGAAATGCATATTCAGAGTTAAATGATCCAATTGACCAATATGATAGATTTAAAAAGCAGGTAGAAGCAAGAGAAGCAGGAGATGAAGAAGCTAATATGATGGATGAAGATTTTGTTAATAGTTTAGAGATAGGAATGCCACCAACAGGAGGCTTAGGAATGGGAATAGATAGATTGGTAATGCTTTTAACAAATTCTGCTTCAATAAGAGATGTATTACTATTTCCGACCATGAAACCTTTAGGTTAGTTTATAATTTTAGAATGAGTCTGAAATAGTAGGTATGGGATTTAGTGAATTCTTAAAAACTGCATATAAATATGGCAAAGTTAAAGATGTAAAAGAGGCATTTGACGAATACCCAGTTGAAGAAGAATGGCATAAAGGGAATGCAGAAAATTGGATAAAGGAAAAAATATGATTATGAATGAAAATTATTTAGATAAAATTAAATATGAAAAAATTGGAGAAACAGAAGATTCTAAACAACGTCAATTAAATTGGAATATTGCATTTGGCTTGCAAGCAGTAGACAACCTTACTCCTTCAAAATATATGGTCAATTTAGCAACTGAAAATATACTTGGAAACAAAAGTTATGAAATAGTTGAAAAAGAAGTAAAGGCATACTATGAAAATAATGATAAAGCAAAAATAAATAAAAAAGAAAGGCAAGCAGATGAAGTATCTTTGAGAATAGTAAAAATACTAAATGATAAAGCATTTACCTTTAATTATTTAACATTAAAACAATACCACAAAAAGCTATTTGAAAACATAGATATAGGAATAGATGAAAAATATATTGGAGAATTTAGAGACTATAATATTACAAAGAAAGAACCAATCTTAAATGGTGAAACAGTACAATATGCGGACTATTCTATGATAGAAGAAACTTTAAAATATGATTTTGAAGAAGAAGCAACGCAAAAGTATATAGATAGAACAGACAAAGAAAGAATAGATAGGTTATGTAAATTTACTGCACATATCTGGCAAGTACACCCATTTGGCGAAGGAAATACAAGAACAACAGCTGTATTTATTCAAAAATATCTAAATAGCAAAGGATTTAATGTTAATAATGAACTATTTAAAGATAACTCATTATATTTTAGAAATGCATTAGTTAGAGCAAATTATAGCAATATTGCCAAAGGAATTGAAGAAGATAAAACATATTTAATATTATTTTTTGAAAATTTACTACTTAATAAACAAAATAAATTAGATAATTCAGAATTTAAATTATCGAATAAATGTTAAAGAAGTTTAAAAAATTTATATAGTTGTTCTATTAAACCACTTAATAATGGTTAATAATTTTTATGAAAGAGAAAGAATTATGAAATTTAATTTTAAAGAATATGAAATTCAAGACATAACTTGTAAAGGTCCTATGAGAAGAAGATATAATGATTTAGTAGAAAAATATAAAGGATATAATATATTTAGTTATGTAAGAGGAGAATATACAAGATATTCTGTTGAAGATGAAAATGAAAATATATTTGTAGAAACAGACAATATAGAAGAAGCAAGAGAATATATAGATACAGAGTTAGTAAAATAATATATTATGAAAGGAGGAGTAAATATGCAGTTAATGGATTTTTCAAAAGCAATAGAAATTGCGCCAGAATATACTGGAAGTGAAAAGAAGAAAACAATGATATTAGATAGGATAAAATATTTAGTTAAGTTTCCAGACCCAAATAGGTCAACAAAACTAGAAATATCATATATAAATAATGTATATTCTGAATATATAGGTACTAAAATATTTGAAATATGTGGATTTGAAACACAAAAAGTCAGACTTGGAAGATATAATAAAGATGGACAAGAAAGAATTGTTTGTGGATGTAAAGATTTTACAAATAGTGATACGAAATTAGTAGAATTTGAAAAATTTGAAAATGCAAGTATAGAGCCGAATCCTTTCAAAAGAGAAATAAAAGATATATTTCATATAGTAGATTCTGGAATCTATAATATAGATATAAATGAGCTTAAAGAAAAATTTTGGAATATGTTTATAATAGACTGCTTAATAGGAAATGAAGATAGACATAATGGAAATTGGGGCTTTTTAAAAAATATAAAAAATGAAAAATTAATATTTGCTCCTATTTACGATTGTGGATCTTGTTTATTTTCAGTATATACAGATGAAAAAATGCAGGAATGCTTAGAAAAGAGCTCTAAAATGCAAGATTGCATAAAAAATACATCTTCTGCAATTAGAGATAATGGTGCTAAGATAAAATATTTTGAATTTATTACAAGTTTAAAAAATGAAGACTGTAACAATGCATTAATTAGAATGTATGATAAAATTAATTTAGAGGAAATTTTTAAATTGATAAATGACATTGAAATAATTTCAAGTATAAGAAAAGAATTTTATTGTAAAGTTATAGAAGGAAAATACAAAGAAATATTAACATTTGCATATAAAAAATTAAATAAGAAATAAATTACAATAAAATTTAAAAGGAAAAATAAGATTATGAAAGAAAATTATTAAAAATGGAGAAAAACTTATGATGAACATTACTGATAATGGAAAAAACAATAAAATAGAATTGCCAAAGAACATAAAAAATGTTCAAATTAAATTAGAAGGAAATAATAATTTAGTAGAAATTGAAGAAGGTGTGACAATATTTAAGGAATTACATGTGAATATTTCAGATAATAATTGTACATTAAGAATAGGAAAAAATACTACAATTTATAAATTGGATATTTTAATCAATGAAGATAACAACAAAGTAGAAATTGGTAAAGACTGTATGATATCAGACAATGTACGAATACTTGCATCAGATTCACATTCAATAATTCTTATGGACACACGAGAATGTATAAATGCTCATAAGGATGGTATAAAAATAGGTGACCATGTTTGGATAGGTGTAAATGCATTAATACTTAAAGATACAAAAATTGGAAATAATTGTATTATTGCTGCAGGAGCCATTGTTACAAGTAAAAATAAAAAGGATAATGTTTTATTAGCAGGAAATCCAGCAAAAATTATAAAAAATAAAGTTTCGTGGGAGCGAAAAACTCCCAAAAAAGAAGAAGTAGCTAAAGAAGTTGAATTAAAAGGAGAAGAAGTAACAGGTAATTTGATGCATTTTATAGAAAAAAAAGTTGTAAACAAAAAAACATTAAAAGAACTTTCTGGTTGGGCATATATAAATGATTTTAATAGTTTACAATCAGAAATATATTTTGAAATACAAGGTAAAGAAAATTCAAAAATATATAAAGCAAATATGTATGAAAGAAAAGATATAGCTAAAAGTGTAGGAAATGACAATTATATAAATTCAGGTTTTAATATCATATTACCTGACAATTTAAAATTAAATAAATTAGAAAATATTAATATACTAATAAAAAATTCTGATAAAATATATAAAACTGAGGTAAATTTATAATAAAAAGGCATTGCCGAAGGAGGAAAAATGTTTAATTTTTCATTTGATAAAAAAGCAATATATATATTAATAGGTATAATGGTTATATGGACATTAGCAAGTTATATAGGGAACACAGGAGCATTATTAGGTCTATTATTTACAATTCCTGGTGTATTAATAGCAATAACATTCCATGAATTTGCACATGCATATGCAGCAGACAAATTAGGAGATGACACACCACGAATGCAGGGAAGATTATCTTTAAATCCAAAAGACCATATTGACCCACTAGGATTTGCAATGTTATTATTTGCCAATATAGGTTGGGGAAAGCCTGTCGAAATAAATTCAAGAAATTTTAATAGAGATATTTCAATGGAAAAAGCAGAAGCAATTGTTTCTGTTGCTGGACCATTAATGAATTTTTTTGTTGCCCTTATATTAACAATAATATATTGTGCTATATATAAATTTGCACCACAAATAAATATAAATAATGTAGCAATAATTATAATAAATATGATTTATTATGCAATTATAGTAAATATAGGATTAGGAGTGTTTAACCTTATTCCATTGCCACCTTTAGATGGTTCAAAAATATTTATGCCATTTATGCCAACTAATGTAAAAATATGGCTTCAAAATAATGAAAGAATATTTTATATGATATTTTTATTTATATGGATATTTGGAATAGCAGGAACCATAATATCTCCAATTATAAGGATAATAGCAACAGCATTTTTAAAATTTGGATTTGTAATATTTGGATTATAAAAAAATTATGTATTATAAGTAACAGATTTAGGTTACAATTCAATGAAAGAGATAAGTTTAAATGTAAATTGTAACATTTGGAAGGAAAGAAAGGTAATAATGAATGATATAATAACATTAGGAATAGAATCAAGTTGTGATGAAACATCAGTAGCAGTAATAAAAAATGGAAGAGAAATACTATCAAATGTAATAGATTCTCAAATAAAAATACATGAACAATATGGAGGAGTAGTACCAGAAATTGCATCTAGAAATCATATACAAGCAATTTCTAGAGTAACAAAAAAAGCGTTAGAAATTGCAAATATAACATTTCAAGATATAGATGTAATAACTCCAACATATGGACCAGGATTAGTAGGAGCCTTATTAGTTGGTGTGTCATATGCAAAAGCATTAAGTTTTGCAATAAATAAACCACTAGTTGGAGTAAACCACATTGCAGGACATATAGCAGCAAATTATATTACACACAAGGAATTACAACCTCCCTTTGTGTGTTTACTTATATCTGGAGGAAATACACAATTAGTATTAGTAAAAGATTATACAGAATTTGAAATGCTAGGTAAAACAAGAGATGATGCAATAGGAGAAGCATTTGATAAAGTTGCAAGAGTAGTAGGATTGGGGTATCCTGGAGGACCAAAGATGGACAAATTAGCAAAAGATGGAAAAGAAGGGATAGAACTACCAAGAACTTATTTTGAAAATTTAGACTTTAGCTTTAGTGGAATAAAAACAGCAGTAATCAATTTACATCACAAAAATCCAGATATAAATAAAGCAGATTTGTGCTTAGGTTTTGAAAATGCAATAACAGAAATGTTATTAAAAAATACGCAAAAAGCATTAAAACAAACACAAATAAATACCTTAGTGCTAGCAGGAGGAGTTTCAGCAAATTGTTATATAAGAAAGGCATTTGAAAAGCTAGAAAATGAAGGAATAAAAGTATATAAACCAGATTTAGCACTATGTACAGATAATGCAGCAATGATAGGTTCAGCAGGATATTATAATTATATTGCAGGAAAAAGAGATGAATTATCTTTGAATGCAATACCAAATTTAAAATTATAAATGGGAGAAATAAATGTCAATATTTGCAATAGGTGATTTACATTTATCATTTAATGAAAATAAACCAATGAATATATTTGGTGAAAACTGGGATAATTATGAAGAAAAAATAAAAGAAAATTGGATAAAATATGTAAAACAAGATGATTTAGTGTTATTACCAGGAGATTTCAGTTGGTCAATGCATTTGGAAGATACCAAAAAAGATTTTGAATTTTTAAATTCATTACCTGGGAAAAAAATATTACTAAAAGGAAATCACGATTATTGGTGGAACACTTTAAAAAAAATGAGAAATTTTTTGAAAGATAATAATTTTTATAATATAGATTTTTTAATGAATAATAGTTATTTATATGAAAATAATATAATAGCAGGAACTAGAGGCTGGAGTTTATCAGATGAACAAGAAGAAGAAAAATTTATAAAAAGAGAAGTCGCAAGATTAGAATTATCTTTAAAAGATGGTATAGAAAAATACGGGGACGATAAAGAGATTATAGTTTGTATGCATTATCCACCAATTACACCTTCTAACATTTTAAAAAAAGAAAAATTTGAATTTATAAACATTATGAAAAAGTATAATGTAAAAAAATGTTTATATGGACATCTACATGGAAATTCAATAAATGAAGCATTTGAGGGTATGTATGAAAATATAGAGTTTAAATTAGTAAGTGCGGATGCATTAAATTTTGATTTATATGCATTAGAATAATAGGAGAAAATATGGTTAATAATTGGTTAGAAGACTATAAAAATTTTTTATATATCAAAAACGTATATTTAAAAGAAAAAGAAGAGAGATTTACATATATGGTAAAACTAAACTATATAACAGATTTTAAGCAAATCATAGAAACAGAAAAAGAAAATTTTTTAAATTGGTTAATAAAGAAAAAAGAGTATGATGTAATAAAAAATAATATAATAAATATTTTTGAAAATATAAATCCAGCTAGTTATGTTTGGTTTGTATGCGATGGAGCAATTCCAGAAATAGAAAAAAGTTATATTGAAAATTTTTTGGATATAATTAAAATAAAAAAAGTAGATGTTTATCTTTTAATACGTTATTTATTATACCATGTAAAAGAAGAGGAATATATAAAATTACAAGAGATAATGAATAATGAATTTGAATATATTTTGGAAAATATAAGTAGTAATCAATTATGTTCATTTTTATCTGAACTTGAAAGGTTGCATAATACAGATATTAATAATAAAGTAAAAAACAATTATTTAAAAATTATAAATAAGGCTGATGTATGGGAATGCTTTGAAGTTTTAGAAAAATGCAGAAAAATAGGAATTTTAGAAGAAAATGATTTACAACAAAATTTTAAAGTTATTTTAAGAAAGGCTTTTGAAAATAATAAAGAAATAGTAGAAGATGAAAATTTGTTAGAGGCTTTAGAATTGTTAATAAAACAATTTGCACAAAATCAAAATGTTAAGCTTAAAGATATAAATTATTATTTGGGAGAAGGTAGCACTAGCTCTTGTTTAAAAATTGGAGAATATGTTTTAAAAGTAGGTAAATTAAGAAAAACACCTAAAATTCCATATCATCCAAGAGTTTTACAACCAATATTAAGAAGAACTGTACCATATACTGACAATTCAACAAATATTATAAATTTCATAGAAATAGTAAATTATGTAGATACAAATTGGACTAAAGGTTTAACAGAAAAACAAATAGAAGAAGAAATGTATAAGATATTTAAAGAAATGAGAGATGATGGCATATTTGTAGGTGATATGAGAATAGAAAACATAGGCCGATTATTGAAACCCAATAAAGTGAACTACAAAGAAAATGAAGAAGAATTAAAAGTAGATAATGAAAGTGTTGGTTTTACAAATATTTCAGAAAAAAAGAAAATTTTGCCAGCAGGAGAGTTAGTAATTATAGATAGTGACTATATATACAAGGAAGGAGAAAGTTATTTAATTCCGAGTACATATTCTAGCTATCTTGAAAGACGATATCTAGAAGAAAAGAAAAAAGAAGATGAAAAAAAGAGGAAAAATAATAGTGAAGAAGGAAGATAATATAATTATAATGTTATAATGGGAGAATGCAGATGGTTAATAATTGGTTAGAAGATTATAAAAAGTTCTTATATATCAAAAATGGATACTTAAAAGAAAAAAAAGATAGGTTTACATATATGGAAAAACTAAACTATATAACAGATTTTAAGCAAATATTAATAAAAGAAAGAAAGCATTTTTTTGATTGGTTAATAGAAAGGCAAGAGTATGAACTAATAAAAAATAATATTATAGATATATTTGAAAATGTAAGACCGTTTGATAACATTTTAATTATATGTAATGGAATAGTGCCAGATATAGAACAAAAATATATTGAAAATTTTAAAAATATAATTAAAATACATAATGTAGATTTGACTGTATTATTAATTTATTTATGGAAGAATATTACAGAAGATAATTATATAAAATTACAAGAACTAGTTTATGAAAATTTTGAATATATTATAAAAAGAGTGCATTATGACAGGGTAGAAGAATTTTTAATTGTAATCCAAAAATTGAATAATACAAAATTAAATAATAAAGTAAAAAATAACTATTTAAAATTTGTAAATAAAGCTGAAAAGTGGGAATGTTTTAGAATTTTAGAAAAGTGTAACCAAATAGGAAAAATAGATGAAGAAGATTTACAAAAAGAATTCAAAGAAATATTAAAAAAATTTTTTGAAAACAATAAAGAAATAATAGAAAGTGAAGATTTATTAGAAGCGGTAGAATTATTAATAAAACAATTGGCACAAAAACAAAATGTAAAATTAAAAGACATAAATTATTATTTTGGAGGAGGCTATTATAATTCTTGCTTAAAAATTGGAGATTATGCATTAAAATTAGGAAAGTTAAGAAGAACATTTAAAATTCCATATCATCCAAGAATTTTACAGCCATTAATACGAAGACCGATACCATATATGCAAGAAAAAAATAAAAATGTAACAGATGATATAATCTACTTTTTGGAAGTTTCTGAGTGTGTGGATACAAATTGGACAAAAGGATTAACAAAGGAGCAGATAGTAGAAGAAATGTATAAAATTTATAAAGAAATGAGAAAAGATGGAATAATTTGTGGCGATATGAAACCAGAAAATATAGGAAGATTATTAAGACCAAATAAAGTGAATTATGAAGAAGATGGTGAACAATTAAATGTAAATGATGAAGGTGTTGGATTTACGAATGTTCCAAAAAGAAAAAAAATTTTACCAAAAGGAGAATTAGTGATAATCGATACTGATTACATATATAAAGAAGGAAAGAATTTTACAATGGTATCAAAATATTCAGAAAATTTTGAAGATAGATACCAAAAAGAAGAAAAAAATATGAGTCTTTTTGATTATATAAGAGAAATATAAAAGAGTAAACAAGAAGGTAAAAGATATTGAGCATTGTGAGATAGCAAAATGGGAGGAGTAATGATTGATTTAGAAAAAGATGTAAAATATGTAAAAGGAGTTGGCCCAAATAGAGTACAACTGTTAAATAAATTAAAAATATATACATTAAACGACCTAATAACATATTTCCCAAGAGATTATGAAGATAGAAGTAAGCCTAAAAATATATATGAATGTATAGATGGAGAAGAAGCATTAATTGAAGGAACTGTAATTGCAAGAATGTCAGAAATAAGGCTAAAAAAAACAACAATGTACAAATTAGTAATAAGAGACGAAACTGCTACATGTACAGCAACATGGTTTAATCAAAGTTATTTAAAAAATATATTTAAAGTTGGAGAAAAATATAAATTTTTTGGAAAAATAAGTAACAAATACGGAAAGATAGAAATATCATCACCTGTATTTGATATAGAGGGAAAAAATAATAATACAGGGAAAATAATTCCAATATATCCGTTAACATATAACTTATCTCAAAATACTTTAAGAAAAATAATTGAAAATGGGTTAGAACTAGTAGATGGAAAATTGGAAGAAACATTACCAGAAAATTTAATTAATAGATTTAAATTATTGAATATAAATGATGCAATACATAAAATCCATTTTCCAAATGAGTTTAAAGAATTTAATCAAGCACGAAATAGGTTAGTATTTGAGGAATTATTGGTAATGCAATTAGCTTTATTAACACTAAAAAATAACAATATGACAAATGCAAAAGGAATACAATATAGTAAAGATGTAAAAATGTCAGAATTAATATGTAAATTACCATTCAAATTAACAAAAGCTCAATTAAGAGTATTAGAAGAAATTGATAATGATATGGAAAGCAATAAATGTATGAATAGGCTCTTACAAGGAGATGTAGGTTCAGGAAAAACGGTAGTAGCTATGATATCCGCATATAAAGCAGTAAAATCAGGTTATCAAGTTGCAATAATGGCACCAACAGCAATACTTGCAAGTCAACATTTAGAAAGTTTTGAAAGTATTTTATCAGATTTAGGAATAAATTGTGAACTATTAATATCAAGTATAACCAAAAAGAAAAAAAATGAAATATTAGAAAAGTTGCAACAAGGAAAAATAGATATATTAATAGGCACACATGCAATGCTTGAAGAAAATGTAATTTTTAAAAATTTAGGTCTAGTTGTAACAGATGAGCAACACAGGTTTGGGGTAAAACAAAGAAGTACAATAGTAAATAAAGGACAAAATCCAGATGTATTGGTAATGAGTGCTACTCCAATTCCAAGAACTTTAGCTCTTATATTGTATGGTGATTTGGATATTTCAATTATTGATGAATTACCTCCAAATAGAAAGAAAATAGATACTTTTGCAGTAACTAGAGGTATGGAAGAAAGGGTAAATAATTTTATAAAAAAGCAAATAGATGAAGGAAGGCAAGCTTATATTGTATGTCCATTGGTTGAAGAAAATGATGAAATGAATTTAAAATCTGTAATTGAACTTGCAGAAAAATACAAAAATGAAACTTTTTCTGATTATAAAGTTGAATATTTGCATGGAAAAATGAAGGCAAAAGAAAAAGATGAAATAATGAATAACTTTAAAGATGGAAAAATTGATATATTAATTGCTACCACTGTAATTGAAGTAGGAGTAAATGTACCTAATGCAAGCATAATGGTTGTGGAAAATGCAGAAAGATTTGGACTGGCTCAATTACATCAATTAAGAGGTAGAGTAGGTCGTGGAGAATATAAATCATTTTGTATATTAAAGTATCAAGGTAAGGGTGAAGTAGTAAGAAAAAGAATGAAAGTTATGTGTGATACTAATGATGGATTTGTTATATCTGAAAAGGATTTAGAACTTCGTGGTTCAGGTGATTTTTTCGGAACTGAACAACATGGTATACCAGAGTTTAAAATTGCAAATTTGTTTGAAGATATTAAAATTTTAAAAGTTGCACAAGATGTGGCTATGAAAATTATAGAAGATGATCCAAAGTTACAAAAAAATGAAAATATTAAATTTAAAAAGCTTACAATGCAAAAATTTGGTGAAAGAATAGAAATATAGACATAAATATTAATAACATTTGTATATGCACCCTTCCACGACAAGCGTGAACTCTTTCCATAAAATTTTTTAGAATTTCTAGCTCAATTATTCTCAATGCGCTTTTTTCAAAATTATATATTTTTTTTCAAAAGAAAGTCGTACTAACATTTCCTATTATATAAAACTTGCACGAAATTCACATAGTGAATTTCGTGCAAGAACAAATTTAATATGATGACAAAGGTAGAGTGTTATGAAGGATTAGCAACATCCTCCTCTACCACCACCACAACAGCAACATATTAATATTATAAGAATTATTATCCAGCAGCAGTCATCACCAAATCCGAAACCACCACCACAATTTCTGTTTTCTGGCATATTTTTCCCCCCCTTTCGAATAAATTTAATTAGATGTGTAAAGCAACATTTTTGTTACATGTTGCAACCGTTTTGATTATCACAGCAACCTCTGTTGCCGCAACCTCCACAGAATAGGAGTAAGAAAAGAATGATGAACCAAAGAATTTCGTCATTACAGCCACACATAATAAGTACCTCCTTGCAAATTTTTGAGTTGTAATTTTTTCTTTTGTTTTTCCTTTGTATGTTATATAATATGTTTTTTTTGATAATGTGTTACAAATAAAATTCTTTTGTTAATTAAGTAAAATATTTAAGTTTTATTGTAATCAAACTTGAATATTTTCATTACTATCCAGTACTATTTAGTAAGAAATCTAAGTTTAGATGTAATAGAGAATGAATATTTTTTAGTATTCGAATTATGTAAAGTATACAACTTGAAATTTTTGTAGTATTATGTTAAACTATATATAGTATTATGTAAAATGCAAAAAAATGAGTTTGCTGGTAAATAATGGCGAACTCGAAAGGAGAAAAAATGAAAAAAATAATGTTTTTTACCACATTAATGTCATTATTGATGGTGAGTATGGAGGTTTATGCCATTGCAGATTTGTTTTGTAATGGTATAAACACGAACACACAAGAGGAAATCGGACCACAACCTATTATGGCTATGTGTGTCAAGGAAGTACGGTATGAAGACCCAGAGATAAATAATACTCGTGTTCAAGTTGAGCATGAAGTAAATGAACAAAAGATGGAAGAAGAAGCCGAAGAAAAGGCAAGGGCAGAAGCTGAAGCAAAGGCAAGGGCAGAAGCTGAAGCAAAGGCAAGGGCAGAAGCTGAAGCAAAGG
>CANRBL010000036.1 GCA_947628835.1 uncultured Clostridia bacterium
TTCCATTTTCTCTATCCACTAAATGATTTTCTAAACTCTCCATTGATATATATTTTTTATCATTATCGCCTGCATTCGATATTACAGACCAACTTTGAGCAATACTATCTATTCTACACTCATCATTTTCCATACTTCCCAAAATTTGTCCATCATCTGTAAAAGCTCTTTTATACCATCTACCGTCCCAAGCATTTGTATTTAATGCTTTTTTCAATTGTTGCATAATTGCTTCATATCTTTCTATATCTTTAATAATACTTTCAGTATCTACATTATCCAATTTTTGATGTTCCACTTTCCAGTTCATTATATCTATAAAGCCATCTAAAATTTTATACAAGAAAAATCCTAACCATACACTTTCTCCTTTTCCTTTATTTCCAACTGTATTAAATCCATCATTCCAATCTCCTGAGCCAATTTTAGGCATACCATTTTCTCCAAAATTTAAGCTTTTATTTATTGCTTTTATACAGTGTTCATATATTTCTTCACTAATATCTGATGTTTCATATATATCATATTTTTCATCTTCATTTTCTTCCAATTGATTTCCTTTTAAATATGGTGTTTTAACATCTAAAATTGAATAATCCCCCGTAAAATTTATATACTCTATTGTTAAATATACAAGCCATAATAAATCATCTGAAAATCTTGTTCTTATTCCTCTTTTATTTTCATCATGCCACCAATGTTCTACATCACCTTCTAAAAACTGATGCGCACTGTGTTTTATAATCTGATTTTTCATTATTTCTGGATTTAAATATTTTGTTGCAAGTGTATCTTGTAATTGATCTCTAAATCCATATGCTCCTCCTGATTGATAAAATCCGCTTCTTCCTATTAATCTGCTTACAATAGTTTGATACATAACCCAACCATTTAATATAATATTCATTGATTCTAAAGGAGTTACTACATTTACTTTTCCCAATAATTCTCTCCAATAATTTTTTACATTAGCTAATTCTAAATTACAATTTGAAATTTTACTGTATTTATATGCAATATTTTTTACATCTATTTCATTTTCTTCTGCGCCTAATAATAATGATATTTCTTTATTTTCAAAACTCTCTATTTCAACTACAAATTCCACTGCTATACACGAATTTTTTCCAATACCACTATCATTATTTAATTCTACTTTTTTTAAACCATCTGGATTTGTTAATCCACCTTTTCCTAAGAAAAATTTTTTATCTCCTGTATATGACTTTATTTTTTCACTACTTGAAACATATATTGTATTATTTCCACATTCTGTACAATACAAATTGTTTGCACATACTATATTATTATTTTCTTCATATTTTAAATTAATATATTCATTTGATTTTATTTCATCTTCTCCTATTACTGGTTTTATATAATAAACTATTTTAATTTTTTTCTTATTAGGAGTTGTATTTTTTAATTTTAAAATATTAATTTTTACAGAATCTTCTTTAGGTACAAATACTTCTAATTCTTGTATTATTCCATCACTTTCATGAATATATTTTGCATATCCAAACCCATACACAACATTATAATTTTGATTATCTGGCATTGGCGAAGCACCTAATGACCAAGCTTTTTTATTGTCCATATCTTTCAAATATATAATTTCTGATGGAATATCTAATGTAGAAGTATTATTCCATACACTTATTCTATTTAATCTACTATTTTTATACCAACTATATCCCCCCATATTTTCTGTTATTACAGTACCTATTTTTTCATTTGCTAAAATATGACACCACACTGCTGGAAGCCTATTTTCTCTATTTATTTTTATTATATATTCTTGCCCATCTTCTGAAAATGCTCCATATTCATTATAATATTTTAAATTTTCAATATTACCCAATAAATCTATATTATTTTCTTGTTCTTCTATTATATTTATATTTTCCTTTTCTTGCCCTATTTCTTTGTATTTTTCAATATAATCTTCTTCAAAATCTTGTATTGCTGTTCCTAATTCACCTAAATGTGCATTTATAGATATAGTTGACAAAAATTTTAATAGATTTATATCTTGTTTATTAATTTCGTTTTTAGATAATACAAATATTCCACCTCTAATATTTTTCATATATGATAAATTATTATTTAAAATTGCACTTTCAATTTCTTCTTTTACATAATTTTCATAACTATATTTTTCTTCATCTAATATTACTAATTCTACTTCTATATTTTTCGTTCTAAAAAATTCATATGCTTTTATAACCTGCTCAACCACATATATATCATTTGCATCTTTTATTTGAACCAAAATTATAGGGTAATCTCCAGAAATACCATATTTCCATAATTCACTTTGACTATATTGTCTACCTGCAATTTTTTCCATATTTTGTTTTCTTAATGGATTATCAAATATTATATATGATAGCATTTTTTGATATATTATTATGTCTTTTCCTTTTACTCCTAAATATCTATTTTCTGCTTCTACTCTTGCTTTTGACAATTCTAATGCACGCTTTATATTTTCACTATTTTTATATTTTTCTAAGTTTGTAATTACACTTTCTTTATTTTCATTCACTGCAATTACCAAATCTACATATACCTTTTGATTTGGTTTTATTTTTAAACTTCTTCTAATTGCTATTATCTGTTCTGTTACTAATCCTTGTTTTTTAGATAATGGAATTGAATTTTTTATCATCTTTGGTATATCTATATTTCCTCTACCTAAAAACTTTTCTTTATCTATTTCATATTCTATATCTCCTATTGTGTCACCATCTGTTAATAATTGAACTCCTAAAAACATTTCTTTTTCATTTATTGCTCTTTTCTTTCTTTTTACAATTAATGCTTCTAGATTTTCATCATATTTTGATATTAAAAATAAATTATTAAAAGCCTGATGAGAATAATCTTGCTCTTTTTTTGATAATACTGGTTCAAAATAACTTGTTACTTCTAAAAGTTCTTCTTCATTTCCTATATTTTCTAACTCTAATCTTCTTATTTCAACAGGTTCATCTGGTGCAATAGATACTTGCATTTTCGTTTTTATATTTCCATCTATTCTTTCTATTTTATTTTTATCTGGCATAAAACTTACTTGATATTTATCTGTTTTTTCTATATTTTCATTATAATTCGATGACCAAATTTTATTGTTTTTTATATTTTTTACATAAAAAAATATTCCCTGTGCATAATCATCTGTCTTTTTAAATCTATTTATATAAATGTCTTTATATATACTTACTCCTATTCCCTTTTGATTCATTGCTACTGTATATTGTTCATTTGAAATTACATTTCCTCTTATTAACCTGTCATCGATTTTATTATATACTTGTTCTATATAATTTTCATAATCTTTATATTTTAATTTTTCTACCTTTTCCTTGTTTTCTTTAGTTATTATAAAGGTTTCTGGCATTCTTTCTTGTAATAAAATACTAACCGCTTCTATCTCTGGATTTTGTATAAATCTTTTTTGCAATACATTATTATTAAATAAATTATTTATTGATAATAATATTAATCCTTGATGATGTGCCATATATGTTTTTACTATACTTGCTTTTTCTCCTTTATTTAATCTTGATGGAGTATAATCTATAGATTCATAAAATCCATATTTATTATACATTCCTTCTTCTTCTAAAATTTTAAGATTTTTATATACCTCCTTTGGCACTTCATTTATTGCTAAAATACTTCCATAAGATGAAATTACCATTTCATCTGCTAATCCTCTTTTTAACCCTATCCATGGTATTCCAAATGCTTTATATTGATAATTTGAATGCAAATCTTTTACATTAAATGCTGATTCTGATACTCCCCAAGGAATTCCTAGTTTTTTACAGTATTGCATTTGTGTCATTATTACAAATTTACATGTTTCGTCCAATAAACTTCCAGAATATTTCGGAATATTTATATTTGGCATAAAATATTCAAATGCTGTTCCTGACCACGAAATTAAACCTTTATATTTATTTATTGTTGTAAGTGCTCTACTCAAACTATTCCAATGTTTTACTGGTACATCTTTTTTTGCTATAGCAACTAAACTTGCCTGCCTTGATTCTGATGCTAATAAATCATAATATGAATCTGTCAATTTATTTTCTTCTACATTAAATCCTATTGAAAATAATCTTTGTTCTTCTGAATATAATGGTTTAAAATTTGTTTGCTCAATCATTTTGTTAACTATATCTATTAAAATACTAACACTTTCATTATTCATATTGCCTTTATTTTCATTACCTATATTTTCTTTTTCTATATTTCCTTTATTTGTAATTTCTATATTAGTATTATCTATATTTGTATCTTCTTTATTTGTATCTTCTTTATTTGTATCTTCTTTATTTGTATCTTCTTTATTTGTATCTTCTTTATTTGTATCTTCTTTATTTTTCTTTATATTTATTTCTTCTAACCAACTTTTTACAACATATAAATATCCTACAAAATTTCCACTATCAACTGTTGAAATATATCTTGGAATAAGTGGTTCTTTAGTCTTTATGTTATACCAATTATATAAATGACCATTCCATTTTTGTAAACTATCTATACTATTTATCATATTTGTTAATAATGTAATAGTATCTTGTAATTTTTCATACCCTAAATCATAACTTGAAATTACTGCTAAAAGGGATAATCCTATATTTGTTGACGAAGTTCTGTCTACAAAAAGATTTTTTCTATCTTCTTGATAGTTATCTGGTATTAAATAATTATTCTCTTCATTCAAATTTTCTTTAAAATAATTCCATGTTTTTTGGCCCAATTCTTTCATGTATTCTTGCTCATTATTTGATAATTCTGATAATTTATTTTTTGGTGTTTTTTCTTTGCTTATAAAACACATTATAGCTGGAATAATAATCCATAAAATTCCAATAATTACTAACATTATATTGAAGTTGTTTTTTGCTAATATTAATGCTATTATTCCAAAAATGATATTAACAAACATTAATCTATAATATGAGAAATAATCAGATTTTGCCAACTTTTCCGCTTCTTCTGATGTTGTCCATTCTAATAAATTCTTATGGGTTATAGTTACTCTATATATTGTCTTTATAATTGCTAATAAAGAGTTATATGCTTTATATGGTAAACAGCCTATTGTTAATATTCCTCTATATAAAGCACCTTTTAATCCATCTATTTTTGGTGTAAATACCTTTTGCTTTTTTTCTCCTTCTTGCTTAAAAATTATATGATTTACAAATTCTAAAATAAATGGTAATGCTAAAATTATAAATAATAAATATATTATTCCTATTATTTTTATATTAAAATACATTTTTAATATAGTAAAATACACTATACTTACAACTATTGAAATTTCAAATAAACTTCTTCTTAAATTGTCAAAAATTTTGTATTTAGATAATAAATTTAATGGATTTTTCTTTTTGACTATTAATTTATTTTTTTCTTTACTATTTTTATAATCTGAAATTAATACTTCTTTTGAATTTTCTTTATATACTTTAATTTTGCTGTTCAGCCATTTTGCAATTTGCCAATCTCCTCTTATCCATCTTGAAAGTCTTGACATAAAGCTTGTATATTTTGCTGGATATCCATCCATTAGTAAAATATCTGTTGCTAGACCACATCTTAAAATACTTCCTTCTAATAAATCATGACTTAATACTGTATTTTCTATTATAGTATGACTTAATACTTGTGAAAATACTTTTAAATCATATATTCCTTTACCTGTAAAAATTCCTTCTCCAAAATTATCTTGATATATATCAGAAATTGCATTTGTATATGAATCAATTCCTCCTGCTCCTGCAAATATTTTTGTAAATAGATTTTTATAACTTATATCTAAATTTATTCCTACTCTTGGTTGCATTATTCCATATCCATTTACAACTATATTTTTTGTTTTATCTATTTCTGGCACATTTAATATGTGTGCCATTGCTCCAATTAATTCAAAGGCTGAATTTAAGCACAAATCTGTGTCAGCATCTAATGTTATAATATACTTTATTTTTTTTATTTTATTTTCTTCTAATAACTCTTTACTTGTGTTATATTCTTCTATGGTATTTATTTTAAAATTATTATCTGTATGACCTAATATATATTCATTAAATTGATTTAATAAACCTCTTTTTCTTTCCCACCCTAAATATGAGTTTTCACTTTCATTCCATACTCTTTCTCTATATAAAAAGTGAAATATTGGTATTTTATTTTTAGCATGTTTTTCATTTAATTTTTTTACTTGATATGTTCCTTCTTGCTCTACTTCAACATCAAAATCTTCTTTTTTTACCTTAGATTCTGAACAATCTCCTAATAATACAAAATACATATTTTCACTTTTATTTGCTAAATAATATACTTCTAATTTTCGCATTAATTCTTTTACTTTTTCTTTCGTTTTTATAATTGTTGGTATTACAACTATTGTTGCATTTTTTTTGTCTATTCCATTACTAAAGTCTAATTTTGGTATTATTTTTGGTTTCGTTATTTTACTTAATATATATTGTATTATTTGTACTATTAATTCTGATATTGGTATTAATAAGATTAAAAATGTTAAAATTGATATAAATACTGATTTTATTTTTGAATTTACTAATAGTGATATAAATACTGATATTAATATTGTTAATGATATATTTGCTACTATATACATTTGTGTTTTTTGCTTGTTTGATATTTTTTTGTGATTTTTATAATGCAATACATTATATAAAATATTTATTCCTTCATCAATTAAATAATATCCTATATGACTTTTTTTCGTTCCTATTTCTTCTTTATTAGCTAATTCTAATATTTTTTTTGCAATATATATTTCTGATATTTTTGTTTTTTTAGATATTTCTTTTATTGCATTTCTATAGTATTCTTTTGTTTTAAAATCCATATTTTCGTAAACTTTTGCTGGATCACTTTTTAAAATTTCTTCTACTCCATTTATTTTTTCAAATATTTCTAAAAAGTTTATTCTTATTATTGTTTTTATACTTGTTATACTATTTCCTATTGAAACTTTTTTTACTGCTATATCAAAATGTTCTTTTTTTATTACATCTGATACTGTTGTTCCAGTTTTTTCTACTTCTTCTTCGAGTGCCATTAAATAACTATTGGCTTTTTTTCCATATCTTTTTAAAATATATGATATATATTCTATGAATGATAATTTCATATCTTCAAATATTTTGCTTTTTTCGTGTATTGAGTTTTTAAATTTTAATTGATTTTTTTCTTTTAATTCTACTAATCTTTCTACTATACTTTCTGCTTTGTATTTTTGCATTTGTGATATTTTTATTTTTTCACATATTTCTCTTATATTTTCTATTATTGCAATTTGTAGAAATATTCCTATATTCCATATTTCGTCCATACTTAATGTTTTTTGTGTTTGATATGCTTGTAAATATTTTTCTAAATTTTCTCTTTCTATTTTATTATCTGTATATGCTACTATTTCCGCTGCTAATACATATATTCTTGCAAATCCTTTTCCCTGACCATTTTGTAATCCTACAAAGTCAGTATATTTTTTTATTGTTAATTCTTTTTCTATTGATTTTACTGCTTCTTCTATTATATAAAAATTGTCTAATATCCATTCTCCTGCTGGATGTATTCCTATTCCTAATTTTAAATGTTCATTTAATAAGTTGTATGTTTCTTTTATTACTTCATAATTTTCTATCATTCTTGGTACTGGATATGTGTCTTTGTTTGAATTGCTTTTTAAATTGTGATTTGCTGCTACCTTTTCTAAATATTGTTCTAATTGTTGCTTGTCTAATAAGGCTCCATTTATTTTTAATATTTTGTACGCTTTCAAAAAATTTCCACCCCTTGCTTTTACAATTCGTTTTCACTTATTGTTTGCAAGTTGTGGAAATTTTATGCATTATTTGTATTTTCTAATAACCAATCTATAATATTTTTATGAATTATACCATCTTGTGAAAAATCAAATTTATCCATTGTTAAAACATATTTCGGATAGTTATCTGCTATGTTTTTAAATGCTCCAAATTCTCTTTCTATAACTGAATCATCTGCCAAAATGTATGCTACTTGAATATATATTTTTTCTTTAAATCTTGTTGCTATAAAATCTATTTCTCCATTTTCTAAATTTCCAATTTTTACATCATATCCTCTTGATAGTAGTTCATTATATACAATATTTTCTAAATATGCTCCTAATTGTGGTCTTTTTCCTATGCTCATTATTTGTCCCAAGCCTAAATCTGTCAAATAATATTTATATTTTCCATTTAATATTCTTTTTCCTCTAACATCATATCTATCGGCTTTATTTATCATCATAGCTTTTGCCATATATTCTAAATAATTATATAGAGTTATTTTTGAAACATCTCTATCATCTTTATTTGCAAAATAATTTGATAAACTCTCTGCTGAAAAATTTTGCGATGGTGTTGTAACTATATATTCTACTATTCTATTAAATAAATCTAAATCTTTTATATTAAATCTGTCTATAATATCCTTTACTAAAATAGAATTATAAATATCTGATAAATATGTTCTTGTCTGAATTTCATCTGTCAGCATAAATCTTTGTGGCATTCCTCCCCAAGTTATATAATCATTAAATGCTTCTTCTATTTCTTTTCTTTCTGTTATATTTTTTAATTGACATACCTCTTTAAAAGTAAATGGATAAACTTTAAAACTTACATATCTTCCTGCTATATGTGTGGCAAGCTCTCCTGATAACAAATCACTATTTGAACCAGTAATAAATATTGATACATTTTTAGATGCTTTAAATGAATTGATTGCTTTTTCCCAATGTTCAACATTTTGAATTTCATCAAAAAATAGGTAATATTTGTCTTTATTTGTTATTTTTTCTTTGATAAATTTATGCAAATCTAAATCATTTTTTATAAAAGCATAATCTTCATATTCAAAGTTTATATATATTATTTGAGATTCTGGTATTCCTTTTTCTTTTAATTCATCTATTATCTGCAATAATATAACAGATTTACCACATCTTCTAACTCCCATTATTACTTTTATTAAGTCTTGGTCGTAAAATGGTCTAATTTTAGATATATATTTTTCACGAATAATCATATAATTCTCCTCTTTGTTTACTTTATTATATTATATCGTGATTTATGCTTATTGTCAATATTTTGTTTAGTAAACTAAACAAAAATTGTATTTTTTATTGTTTTGTTTAGTCACTTTTATATATTTATACTTAACAAAAAATTTTCATTTATTGTTTGCAAGTTGTGGAAATTTTATGCACTATTTACATTTGATACTTATATTTTTTATATAATATGAACTTATCATATAGAAAGTATATTATTTGTTCTATTGGTTAATCGTTTCTCATATTATTAATATTAATTATTAAAATCTTCTAATTATATATCATTTTTATTGAAATAGACAGGATTTCTGTTCGCAGTTATCAAAATAATGTTATAAAATAACGTAGTATTAATATAAAATCTGTTTAAGTTTTGTTATACTATTATAATAATACTTTTACATTTTTATGAATTTTGTAATTGAAAGGATGTTTGATTATGAAAAGATTCAATGAACAACCAAATGTAGTAGGTGAGTTAATCAGAAAAGCCAGAGTAAAAAAAGGTCTTTCTAAAGTTGCTCTTTGTACTAAATTGCAACTTCTTGGCATTAATCTCACAAGAGTAGAAATATATAGAATAGAATCTTCAAAAATGATAGTTAAAGATTTCGAGCTTATTGGTTTTTGTATTGCTCTCGATTTGGATTATGAAGAATTAAAAAAATTAATTACACTTTAAAACTAATTAATTTTTTGTAGAAACAAATAGGAAAGTACTTTTATATTATAGGAAATTCGGAGAACTTTCCTATAATATAGCGAGCCTAAGATTTTCTTAAAATTTGCATTTGATAGATTTCTTAGCCGTATGAGTGTAAACAAATTACGGATAGGTTATGCGTTAGAAAAATCTTAGACTCACTTTTTAACTATATTTATTTTCTTATTTCTGCATTTAATTTCTTTTCTACATCTTGTATTATATTATTCATCTTTTCATTTACTTCTTCATCTACTAAAGTTCTCTTATCATCTCTAAACTCTAGTGAATACGTAATACTCTTTTTATTTTGTCCTATAATTTTATCTTGATATAAATCAAAAGCCTCAATATTTACCAATAATGAACCACCTGAATTTTTCATTACTTTTTGTATTTGCTCACATGTTACATCTTTATCAACAATAACAGATAAATCTTTTTTTATACTTGGGAATTTTGAAATTTCTTTATATTTCATCTTTCCAACTTTTTTTGTTAATAATTTATCAATATTAATTTCAAAAATATAAACATCATCTTTAACTACTTCTGGGTGCAATTTTCCTATTATTCCTACTATATCATTATTTACAGAAATTTCAGCAGTTTGACCAGTATGAAACTCTTCTGGCATACTTTTAGGTTTAATAAAACTATATCTATTTTCATAGCCTAAATAATTTAACACTTCTTCTACAATACCCTTTATAATATAAAAATCTACTTTTTTTCTATTATGTATTCCTATATTATATTCTCCTGTCATTAGGCAACATAATTTTAAATTTTCGCCATATTCTTCACCTTTTTTATAAAAACCTTTTCCTAATTCAAATATAGATATATCTTGTATGTTTCTTGCTTTATTATATTCATATGTTTTCATTAAAGATGGTATTAAACTATATCTTAATGTGTTTCTTTCTTCTGTTAGTGGGTCTAATAATCTTAATTCTTCAAAATCATCTTTTGTATATTTATGACTTTCTGCTTCATTTATTAATACATATGTTAATGTTTCATTTAAACCCAAAGCTATCATTCTATTTCTTATATCACGCTCTACTTTATTATAACTTCCTCTTTTCATTTCCACTTTAGGTAATTTTCCTTGAATATTATCTACACCATATATACGACTTACTTCTTCTATTAAATCTTCTTTTATTGATATATCTAATCTTCTTGTTGGTACTTCAACAACTACAGATTTTTCCTTTTCCTGTGTTTTAAATCCTAATCTCTTAAATACATCAATTATTTCTTCATTACTTATTGATGTTCCTAAAACGTCATTTATATTCTTGAATTCTATTTCTATATTTTTTGGATTTTTATCTGTTTTATCATATGCCACAATTCCTGTTTTAACTGTTCCTTTTGCATATTTTTCTAATAAATTACAAGCCCTTTTTATTGCCATATATGTTCTATTTGGATCTATTCCTTTTTCAAATCTATTGCTTGCTTCACTTCTTAATATTTTCTTTGATGTTTTTCTTACTTTTACAGAATCAAATTTGGCAGATTCTATTATTATATTTTTTGTATCATTTTCAACTTCTGTTGTAAGACCTCCCATTACTCCTGCTAAACCTATTGGTTTTTCTGCATCTGCAATTACTATATCATTTTCATCTAATTCTCTTTCTATATTATCTAAAGTTGTTAATTTTTCATTGTTATGTGCCATTCTTACTATCAATTTATTTCCTAATCTATCAGCATCATAAAAATGTAGTGGCTGACCTGTTTCTAACATTACATAATTACTTATGTCTACTACATTATTTATTGGTCTTATACCTGAAGCTATTAATCTATTTTTTATAAAAGTTGGACTTTCTTTTATTTCAAGATTTTCAACTTTTTTTGCTAAAAATAATGAACAATTATCTGTTTGTATATCTATATTGAATTCATCATTTATATCTTTTCCATTTTCTTTATATGATAAATCTATCTCTTTTACTTGTTTGTTATAAATTGCTCCTATTTCATACGCCATTCCTAATATACTTAGTAAATCTCCTCTGTTTGCAGTTAATTCAAAATCTATCACTTCATCATCTAATCCTAAATATTTTATAGGGTCTTCTCCTACAATTGCATCTTCTCCTAATTCACATATACCAGCTTTATCTTCTTCTTTTAAAAATTTAGATTCTAATCCTAATTCTGCAATTGAGCATATCATTCCATTTGATTCTTGTCCTCGTATCTCTCCCTTTTTTATTTTAACATTTCCAGGTAATTCTGCTCCTACAAGAGCTACTATTACTTTTAAATTTTCTCTTACATTTGGTGCTCCACATACTATATTTAATACTTCATTTCCTACATCTACTTTGCATACATGTAAATGGTCTGAATCTAGATGCTCTTTGCATTCTATTACTTTTCCTATAACCAAATTAGTTGCATTTATTAGCTTTTCAGCAGAATCATATTCATTCCCAACTCTCGTCATATCTTCTGCAAGTGTTTTTAAATCTACATCTATGTCAACATAGTCTTTTACAAAATTTTTACTTAATTTCATTTTTATATCTCCCTTTCCAAAAATTAATTTTTACCGTTCCTCCTCATATAATAAATTTAATCTATATCTCTTCTGTCAAATTGATTTAAAAATCTAACATCATTTGCATACAAATATCTCATATCAGGTATTGCATATTTAAACATTGCTAGTCTATCTATACCTGTTCCAAAAGCAAATCCACCGTATTCTTCTGGATTGTATCCATTTATCTTTAATACATTTGGATGTACTATTCCAGCTCCTAATACTTCTATCCAGCCCGTTTTTTTACATAAAGCACACCCTTTTCCGCCACATTTGAAACATGTTACATCAACTTCATAAGATGGCTCTGTAAATGGAAAATAACTAGGTCTAAAACGCAAATCTAAATTATCACCAATTAGCTTTCTTACAAATACTTCTAATGTTCCTTTTAAATCAGCTAGTGATACATTATTTTCTTTTTTATCTATAACTAACCCCTCTACTTGATTAAATTGATGTGAATGTGTTGCGTCATCTTCTCTTCTATATGTTTTTCCTGTACATAACATTCTTATAGGTTCTATCCCTTTTTTTGCTAACATTGTCCTTGCTTGAACTGCTGACGTCTGTGTTCTTAATAAATATTCATTTGTTATATAAAAACTATCTTGCATATCTCTTGCTGGATGTCCTTTTGGTAAATTTAACCTTTCAAAGCAAAACTCATCAGTCTCTAATTCTGGTCCTGCTACTACATCATATCCCATAGATACAAATAAGTCTTCTATTTCTTCTATTATTCTATTTATTGGATGTTTACTGCCTCTTTTTATTTTTGTACTTGGTAATGTAATATCAATTTTTTCTTTTTCCAATTTTTCTTGTATTTCTTTTTGTTTAAATTCATTTTCTTTTTCTTTTATTAATTCCTCTAGTTTATCTCTTACTTTATTTACCAAACTTCCTATTGCTGGTCTTTCTTCTGGTTTTAATTCTGACATTCCTCTAAGTATTGATGTTATTTCTCCTTTTTTTCCTAAATATTTTATTTTTAATTCTTGCAATTCATTTGATTTTTTTACTTCTGCAATTTTTTCTTTTGCTTGATTACACATTTGCTCAATTTTTTCCTTCATATTTTCTTCCTTTCCAATTTTAATTTTTCAACATAAAAAGTCCTATGACTTTACAATATATCATAGGACGATTTTATTCGTGGTACCACCTAAATTTATTAATTTAAGTATAGATTACACTCTCATTATGCAATGAATTTTATTTTTAACAATGTATTTCTAACTTAAAATTTAACCTCTTTATAGCTATAACGTTGCTAACGCTTTTTCCTACTCTTTTCAGAAAAAGTCCTCTAAAGTGAAATTTCTATAAACTTATATTTTATAGGCTCTCAGCGTAACACCTATATTCTCTTTAAATATTTACTGTTTATATACTTTGCTTTTTCAACAGATTTTTCATTTTTTACATTTAATATTTTACTACTTTTTTATACTTTTTTCAATACCTATTTTTACTTATTTATGAGTACAACTCCGTAATTTTTTATTAATTTGTTTCATTTATATTATTTACTGTATTTACTATTTGATTTTTTTCGGTACTACTGTTTGATGAAGTTGATGAATTTGTAACATACCCCACTAAAAAACCTAATATAAATACTACTATAATTGTTATTGTTGAACGCATACTTTCTTGCCTTTTATATATTTCTTTATCATAAATTTTCATATTCATCACTCCATTTTTTTTACTACCTTTTTATTATAACACATATATATAAAAAAATATAGAGTTTTTTTAATATTTTTTATTACTTCGTTACTAAATAATAATTTTTACATACATTTTTCTAAAAAGCATTATATATTAAAATTTATTTTATTCTACTAAGTTCTTGATTTTTATACAATTGCATTAATTTGTTATCAAGAATATTAATTATTTTTGCATATAAAGTTAACTTTTTAGAAGCAAATATTGATATTTTTTCTTCTGATTTATACTTTACTTTATGTTCTATTGTAGACCAAAAGTCCATTGCCATTGTTCTTATTTGTATTTCTACCTTTACAAATATAATATGATTTTCAATTTCTACAGGTATTTCTACTATTAAATGATATGCTGAATATCCACTCTTTTTAGGCTTTTTTATGTAATTTTTTTCTTTTAATATGTTAATATTAGGTATATTTTCTATTTGTTTTTTTACAATCATTAAATCACTTTTTAGTGGACACACAACTCTTATTCCAGCTATATCATTTATATTTTCTACTAAATTTTTATAATTTAAATCTAAATTTTTTTTCTTCATTTTATTTATAATACTTTCAGGTGTTTTTAATCTATCTGAAATATTATTTATTACATCATGATTATATATTTTTTTTAATTTTCTCTTTATAAATTGTAATTGTTCCAATATTTCATTATTTGCCTCTTGATATACACTAATTAATTTTTGAAAATCTCTATTTTTTATATCTAATGGTATTAACTGATTAGTCATTATTTTTTGTTCTTTTTTCTGAATTATATCTATCTTTACTCACATTCCTTTCCAATGTATAAATTTAATTTTAAAATACTCACATTGTTCCATAAGTAATATATGCTGTTATATTTTATTATATTACTTGAATGTTAATTCTTTACTAATTATTTGTGTCCTTTTTGTAAATTTATTCAAATAAAGTTCTTATTTTTTTAATTAAATAGTGACTACCTCCATTTTGACTAGCATTTTCTACCATACTTATTATTAATAACGGATTGTTCATATCTGTTGTAAAACAATTAAACCAACCTAATGTTTCTCCTTTATCTTCTTTTGATTGTTTTAATTCTGCTGTTCCCGTTTTTCCTGCAATTGTTATATTGTTTATTTTCATATCATGTGCTGTTCCTTCTTCGTCCTCTACAACTTGAATTAAATCTTGTTTTATTGTATCTACTGCTTCTTTTGTAAATACCCCTTCAGATAAATACTCTACACTATTATTTTCTTTATATTCTAAGTATGGCTTTACCATATTTCCTTCATTTGCAATTGCAGAATATATTGAGGCCATATGTATAGGATTTACTAAAATTTGACCTTGACCATACCCACTATCTGCTAATAATGTTTCTTTTTCTATTGTATCACTATTTGAATATTGTGATTTTGAAGCATTTAATACAAAATCTATATTTTGATTAAATTTCAACTTTTGTAAATTTTCTACAAAAGTATCTTTTCCAATTTTTAATGCAAGTTGTGCAAAATATATGTTATCTGAATGTACTAAAGCATTTCTTAAATTTTTATTTCCATTATATGCTGTAAGAGTTGTAATTCTATAATCTCCCCAACTTGAATCTTTTTGCCAAGAAAGTCCATCATAATTAAATTCTTCATCAGCAGTTATTTTTCCAGTAGATAAACCTATTGCTCCAGTTATAGGTTTAAATGTTGAGCCTGGACACCATGTTTGCAAATATCTTGTATACATTGGTTTTGATTCATCATTTTTTAATTTATTCCACTCATCATTACTTAATCCTAATACAAAATCATTTGCATTGTATGATGGTGTACTAACTAATGCTAAAATTTCTCCTGTTAATGGTTGCATTACCACAAAAAAACCTTTATCATTTTTTAATTCATTGTATAATTTATTTTGGATATTTATATCTATTGTAAGTTTTATATTTTCTCCATTTTGCACATTTTTTTGAGCAATTGTTGATATTTTATTTCCTTTACTATCTTCTATATATATTTCTATTCCATCTGTACCTTTTAATCTTTCCTCATATTGCTTTTCTAAACCAGCTTTTCCAATTATTGAATTTGAATTATATCCTTTTCCCTCATTTTCTTGAAGCTCTTCTGCAGTTATATTTTGTACATATCCTGTTAAATGTGAAGTCGCTTCAGCATATTGATATACTCTATCTGTTACAGAAGTTATTTTTACACCAGGTATTTGCAATAACTGCTCCTTCAATTCTGTACTATCTTTTGTAACTTTTTTTATTGGTACAAAGCTATCATCTTTTACCCAAGAACTTGATAATTCATTATTTATATTTTCTGCTGTAACATTTAGTAACTGCGCAATTTTATCTATATTCTCTTGTTTATTTTCTCCTAATTTTCCAGGTACTATTCCTACACTTGAAACAGTCCCTTGACCTGCTATTATATTATCATTTCTATCTAATATATTTCCTCTTGTTGCTGTTTCTTTTTTTATTTGTACCTTGTAATCATTATTTAGTTCTGGAAAAATATTATTTGAACTCCATTCTATTTCATATTTTTTTTCTTTATTTTTCGTTAAATTCATTTCATTTGAAAACTCTATATTTCCTGCTTCTGTATTCATTTTTGTTTTGTATAATATTTTTGTATTTGAAGAGTTAATTTTTTGTATTTCTGTAATTTCTATTTCTATGTTATTTGCTTCTATTCCTTCATATATATTTTTGTTTCTTGTTACAAATTCTTCTTCTGAAATACTCTCTTTACTTGCCTGACTTAAATAATTATACATTTCTTCGTATTTTTTTTCATTTATATCTGCTACATATTGTTTTAATATTTCTTCTGGATTTTGTTCTTTTTTATTGTTTATTATTATTACTCCTATTACTATTAATATTGCTACTACTATTATTATAGTTGATATTATTATTTTTTTGTTCATATGTCCTCCTCTATTATTTTTATTAATATAAATAATACCATATATAATATGCGTTTTCAATAAATTATAGATAAATTTTAAGAGAACAGTTACTAGTTAATGGTTCTTAATAAAAAAATTTCTGAAACCAAGTTGTATGTAATATTTTTGTAATAGAATCTTAATATATTTTTTTAATAAATATTTTTTGAAAGTATGTTACATCATATAAAAAGCTTTAATTTGAGTATATTACCTAATTAAAGCTTTTTTGTATATTTTTCTAACTTAAAAAAGAAAATGAATTAAGGGATAGAGAAAATAAATTATTGAAACAACAAAATAAACAAAAAGATGAAATTATTCATGATTTAGATAAAAACAACTACAAGGGACAATATGAAACTCTCAAATTAGAAAATATAGAACTCAAAAAAACTAAAGATATACGAAGAAAAATTCGAAATGCAGAGAATACGCTTAAAAAAAGACAGTAGTAATAGTTGTAAGCCATCATCAACAAATGGCTTTAAAAAAGTTATTCAAAATAATCATGTAAAATCAGAAAGAAAACCTGGAAAAGAAGAAGGTCATAAAAGATATGCACCTACTGTAACAAAAACACCTGATAAAATAGTAAAAGTATCTAAAGTTGCAACATGTACATGTGGTCAAAAAACAATAGAAAAAGAAGAAGTATCAAGAGACTTAATATCTCTTGAAGTAATAGTACATACTACACAATATACTGGAATAAAAACAGTATGTCCATGTTGCCAAAAAGAATATATGCCAAAATTTTCAAAACAAGTAAAAGGTATAATTAACTATAATGAAGAAATAAAAGCATAAAAGAGTTTATGGACTATCTATTAAGTTTAAGAGAAAAAGTTGATGAATATAAAATGCAAGGAAAAACAGAATTTAACAATAAAAGAGTATGAAGAAGCAAGAGAAAAATATTTAAAGAAGCTAGACATATGGGATTCAGAGTTTAATGAAGAATATGATTATGACCGAAAGCAATACTTTGATAGTGAGAGGTGTTAAAAAACAAGGCTAATAGAATATGTAGATGATCATTTAAGATTTTTAACAGATTTTAGAATAGATTTTACAAATAACTTAGCGGAAAGAGGTTTGAGAAAAATAAAAACAAAATTAAAAATTGCAGGTGGATTTAGAAATTTACAATTTTCTAGATATTATTGTGATGCAATAAGTATAATTGATACATGTAAAAAACAAAATGTAAATATTGGAAAAGCAATAAAAGATATCTTTATGGGTAAGAAAAAAATATTTGCATTTTGATTATTAAACGAGCCTTCTATTTTTCAAGAAAAGCTCTTTTTTTTATTATAAACCATTAACTAGTAACCGTTATCACTGAATATAAAAAATTATTGTTGATTTTATGTAAAAAATGTGATATTATGGTTATAATTTGGATGGAAGAAGTTCGAGTAGATTATTATTTTATCCTAACTAAGAAAATAAAAAGGAGGAAAAGGCATGGAGGTTGATATTTTTAATAAAACTGGCAACAAAATTGCAACAATGAAAGGAAGATACGTTGGGCTAAAGGAAAACTATATTATAAAACAGTCAGATGAAAAGGAAATTTTCCTTCAATTTGAGGATGTACCAGAAGTAAGACCCAAAAAAACATATAGGAAAGTAACAAATGCTATAACAATAATAATTGACGGAAAGGAAGTAATACAAGTCGGAAATACAATAATAGCTACAGATGAGAGAATAAAAAAATTCGATATTGACAACAATAATATTGCTGACAGTGTCAAAATTAAGCAGTTATTAGGAACTCGGAGGGCAATTATTATCTATTCACAATCTGGCAGTCTAATTGCTGCTTATGGCGGTAAATATATTAGTTACAAAGTTTATCTAGGTAAAACTTCTCAATTTGATGTAGATGGGTTATGTTTGTTTATTCACAGAGCCAACTACATATTAATTTAGTATTTATTGATTTTTCCCTACTCGAACAAGTGCCACTATATTTTTTATAAGAATATAGTGGCTAATTTTGTGGTGCGACGGGCATATTGTTTAGTTAATCGGTGAAAGTCCGTAGTGGAGGTATACATCGCCAACCACATAGTGAAACACAAGCGTTCCATCGTGAGGTGTGACGTGGAGGAAGTGTGTAGCAAAATCTTGGCTCAATGAACAAAAACTTGATATTAAGGCTTGATAAGAGGGTAAGACTACCACTGAAGTCGAAGCACAAAAGATGTACGTAACCTTGTCAAGTAAATCAAGTGAGTAAAATTTGTAATGCTTTTTCTGGATTCCCATAATTATTAGTACTTCTTATAGCTTTTCCATCTATTGATATTTCTCTTACTCCTTTTTGTATATTTTCTAATTCTTCTCCAACTATCAATGTAGTATTTATAACATTTTTACATATTCCTATTATACATATTTCTACCTGTGATACCTTCAATACTGATAAAATATTACTAAAAGTAGCTAAACATGGTATTCTTTTAATTTGTATATATTTTTGAATTACTTGTATTTTATTTTCAATACTTCAACCATTTCTTCTAAATCTTTACAGCCACATATAATTCCACACATAGCCATAAATAGAATCTCGCTTAATTTGTATGTTATATAGATTTCATTCCTATATTCTTCTACTATACTAAAATATATTTCAATGCTTTTGGAAATTTATCCTTTTAAAACCATTAACCTGTAACAGAGAACAAATGAAATAATGCTTTAAAGCCTTTTTTGCACCTTCTATTTTTCCTTGATTTTTAATAGCTATTAAAACTTTCATTTTTTTCAACTCCTACTTTAATTTATTTACATCTATTATTTATATATTCTTTTGCACATTTTCTTATATCTTCCATTTTCTGTTTAGTATCACTATTGTTATATTGTATCCTATCTATTAAAGTATTTATATAATTTTTTTCCTTTACATATTGTAATGATATATCAAAATTCAA
>CANRBL010000037.1 GCA_947628835.1 uncultured Clostridia bacterium
CATCATTTTTATAGCTTCATTTTTGTTTTTTATTACATCTTCTTTATTCAATAAATTACCTCTTTTCTTATAATGTTTTTTAATTATACTACCTTTACTACCATTTTTCAATACAATTGTTCATTACTTTCATAACATATTTGATAACTTTTTATCGTTTTATAAGAAAAATATTTTTGTTGATTCATTTTGTTTAAAAAATGAATTGAATACTCTATATGAAAATCCACGTGTTTTACCCATAGATTGTTATATAAAATTTGCAAAGATTATGTAAATATGTTAAAATATTCTAAAAAAATGATACAAATAGTATTAATAAATCAGGAATTATATGATAAAATATAAAAATATAAGAATTAAGTAACAACTTTAATTAAAATGTAATAAAAAAATGGTAGGAGGAAAAAGTATGGATAATAAGAGAATATTAACAGGAGATAGACCAACAGGGAGATTACATATAGGACACTATTTTGGGTCATTAAGAAATAGAGTAAAATTACAAGAAGAGTATGAAACATATATCTTAGTAGCAGATGTGCAAGCTTTAACAGATAATTTTAACAATCCAGAAAAAGTAAGAAAAAATGTAAGGGAAGTAGTAATGGATTATTTATCTGTGGGAATTAATCCAGAAAAAGCAACTATTTATTTACAATCAATGATACCAGAGGTTGCAGAACTTACAGTATTTTATTCAAACCTAGTAACTATTTCAAGATTACAAAGAAACCCAACGGTAAAAACAGAAATTGCACAAAAAAAAGAAATATTTGGAGAAAGTGTTACATATGGATTTTTAGGATATCCAGTAAGTCAAGCAGCAGATATAACAGCTTTTAATGCTTCAATAATACCAGTAGGAGAAGACCAACTACCATTGATTGAGCAATGTAGAGAAATAGTAAGAAAATTTAATAGTATATATGGCGAAACTTTAATAGAACCAGAAGCAATGTTATCAAAAGAAAAGAGAATAAAAGGATTAGATGGAAATGAAAAAATGGGAAAATCACTAGGAAATGCTATATATCTTTCTGATACAGAAGAAGAAATTACAAGAAAAGTGATGAGTGCAGTAACAGACCCTAATAGAATAAAAAAAGATGATTTAGGTAATCCTGATATATGTATGGTGGCATATTATCATAATTTATTTACATCAAAAGATGAATATGAAAATGTTTGCAAAGAATGTAGAGCAGGTGAGAGAGGCTGTGTAGCGTGTAAAAAGCAATTAGCAAAAGATATAATAGAATATTTAAAGCCAATTAGAGAAAAAAGAAAATTTTATGAGGAAAGACCAGAGTTAGTAGACAACATTTTAATGGAAGGAACTAAAAAAGCACAAATTGTTGCAAAAGAAAATATGAAAAGAATAAAAAAAGCAATGAAATTAGACTATTTTGAAGATTTTCATATATAAAAAATGTGTTAATATATCTTTTTAAGTGTAGTTTAATTGTAAATAAAATTTTGTAATGAATTTAAAGTTGGAGGTTTATAATGTTTACAGATTATACGAAAATTTTTATAAAGGCAGGAGATGGAGGTGATGGAGCAATCACTTTCAGAAGAGAAAAGTATGTGGCAGCAGGAGGACCTGATGGTGGCGACGGAGGAAAAGGAGGCAATATATATTTTAAGGTAGACAAAGATAAAAACACATTAGTAGATTTTAGATATAATAAAAAATATAAAGCAGAAAATGGTGCAAATGGTAGTGGAAATCATTGTAATGGAAAATCAGGAGAAGATTTATATATAAAAGTTCCAAGAGGTACTGTTGTAAAAGATGCTATTACTGGAAAGGTAATAGCAGATTTATCAGAAGAAGAACAATTAGAACTTATATTAAAAGGTGGTCAAGGAGGAAAGGGCAATTCACATTTTGCAACTGCTACAAGACAAGTTCCTAATTTTGCACAAGCAGGAGAAAAAGTAGATGAAAAAGAAATTATTTTAGAATTAAAACTTTTAGCTGATGTAGGTCTATTAGGATTTCCAAATGTAGGCAAGTCAACATTTTTGTCTGTTGTAACAGAAGCTAAACCTAAGATTGCAAATTATGAATTTACAACCTTACAACCTAATTTAGGTGTTGTAAAACCTGAATATGGAGAAAGTTTTGTAATTGCAGATATTCCAGGAATAATAGAAGGAGCAAGTGAAGGAGTGGGCTTAGGAATTCAGTTTTTAAGGCATGTGGAAAGAACTCGTTTATTATTACACATAATAGATGTTTCAGGAATAGCTGGAAGAAATCCAATAGATGATTTTTATGCTATAAATAAAGAATTAAAAAATTATAGCGAAAAATTGAGTAATAAAAAACAAATAATTGTGGCAAACAAAATAGATACAATGCAAGATGAAAGCTTGTATAATGAACTAGAAAACTTAGCAAAGGAAAAAGGTTTAGAAATCTTTAAAATTTCTGCGGTAACCGGAGAAGGTGTAAATGAATTAATAAATAAAGTAGCTGAAGAATTAAAGGTATTGCCTAAAGAAGATATTATAGATATAGAAGAAAGAATGGTATATACTTTAAAAGAAAAAGATGAGGAATATACAATAAGAAAAGAAAAAGATGATTTTGTTGTAGAAGGAAAAGCTATACAACGATTAATGGGAAGAGTAAATGTAGAAGATAATGAATCTTTGTTCTATTTGTATAAATGCTTAAAAAATATGGGAGTTGAAAACAAATTAAAATCAATGGGAGTAAAAGAAGGAGATACAGTTAGGTTACTAGACTGGCATTTTGAGTGGTACGAGTAAGATTGAAAAAGAATTGCTGTTTGGCGTCGTTAAAATTCATAAAAAATGTATAAAAAAACCATTTTTGGCTAAAATAAGTGCAAAGGTGGTTTTTTATTATGAAAAAAATATTTAATAAAAAAATTTTTATAAGTGTGATTATATTAATTATTATAGCTGGCATTTCTTTTATAGTATATCAAACTAATAAAACAGAAGAAACTTTATCTAAATATGGTTCAAGGGGAAGTGAAGTTACGCAAATTCAGACTAAATTAAAAAGATGGGGATATTATACAGGAAGTGTTGATGGAATTTATGGAAGTCAAACCGTAGAAGCTATAAAAAAATTTCAAAGAAAGAATGGTTTAACCGTAGATGGAGTTGCAGGTCAAAAAACATTAGCAGCAATGGGAATATATTCAAGTTCTAATACTGGTTCATCTGGTGGTTCATCAAGTAATTCAACTGATGTAAATTTGCTCAGTAGATTGATTTATGGAGAAGCAAGGGGAGAAGTATATACAGGTCAGGTAGCTGTTGGGGCTGTCGTATTAAATAGGGTAAATAGTAGTTCTTTTCCTAATACATTGTCAGGTGTAATATATCAATCAGGTGCTTTTGATGCTGTTTCAGATGGTCAAATTAATATGACACCAAATAGTACAGCAAGAAAGGCTGCTCAAGATGCAATTAATGGTTGGGATCCATCTTATGGGGCAATTTATTATTTTAATCCTTCTACTGCAACAAATAAATGGATTTGGTCAAGACCTTTAACTGTAGTAATAGGAAAACATAGATTTTGTAAATAAAATGAAAGTAAAAGAGCCTTATATTAAGGCTCTTATTTGTATATTAAATAATTAATGTCAGGAAATAAACAATCCTTACTTTGAATATCTTGTAAAAAATCTTCGTCAATATTATCTTCTTTAAGTTGGTAGTATAATTTTGTAAAACGACCAATATGGTCCTTAATTCTTTTTTTAGCATAATCAACCATAGTACCATTAGTAATAATAAATAGCCAATCACTACTTTGAGCAAGAAGCAATTCACGTGCACATTGATTTAAAGCAGATTTTTGAAGTTCAGAAACATTATCTGAAAATAAATTAGCAAGTTCTACCATTCTATCTCCTGCAACATGTAAATGTCTATGTACATAATCATTAGTAGTATTAAGCCAAACTTCACTATATCCATTAGCTCCCCAACTCGATCTACAAGGAGATGAAATTTGTATTTCTGGATATTTATCTATATATTCAGATGGAGTAATTAAAGAAAAATTACAATCATCATAATAAATCTTTTTAAATAAAATATATAACCAATAAGGTCCTTCATACCACCAATGACCATATAATTCTGCATCATAAGGACATAAAATTATAGGAGGCACGTCCATAAATTCAGTTAAATAGTTTATTTGAGAATTTCTTGAATCCAAGAAATGACCTGCTTGTTTTTCTGCTGAATCTTTTGCCCATTGTATATTGTAGTAATCTTTAAAATCAGTTTTGCCAGTAATTCTATAATATTTTATGCCAGTATGAACTCTAACACCATTATGAGCTATGTATGGTTTTATATAATCATAATCAGCATCGTAACCTATATCACGATAAAATTCTCTATAATTAAAATCTCCTGGGTATCCATTAATTGAACTCCATACTTGTCTAGATGATTCTATATCTCTACCGAATGCTACAACACCATCAGGAGAAACAATAGGAGTATATGTTCCATATAAAGGAGTTGGGTCAGCGTATAAAATACCATGAGATTCAGTTATTACATATTCAATACCAAATTCTCTTAGATATTTATCTGCCTCTGGAACGTAACCACATTCAGGTAGCCATATACCACGAGGTTTTTTACCAAAATATTTTTCATATGTTTGTACACCAACTGCTATTTGAGCACGTACTGTTTTTTCATTAATATATAGTATAGGAAAATATCCATGTGTAGCTCCGCAAGTGATAATTTCTAATACACCTAAGTCTTGAAATTTTTTAAATTGTTCAATTAAATTACAATTATATACATCTTTAAATAGATGTAAATCATTGGAATATCTATTAAAATAATATTTTGATAGTTCATTTAATCTACTATCACCCTTAGTACGTTTTATTTCTTTTTCAGATAATTCAATTAATTGTTTTAAATATTTAATATATTTATTTTGTAATAGTTTATTATCTAGCATAGAAAGAAGTGGAGGTGTCATAGACATTGTAATTCTAAAATCCACTTTTTCATCAACCAATTTTTGAAAATTAGTAAGTAATGGTATATATGTTTCTGAAATTGCCTCATATAACCAAGATTCCTCCAAATAATCATCACTTTCAGGGTGATGTATAAAAGGCAAATGTGCATGTAGAACAAAACTTACATATCCTTTTTTTTCTTGCATTATAAATCTCCTTAATTAAAAATTACATTTACCAGACACTGTTAATCCAGATGAAGGATTATTTGTTGGTAGTTGTAAAGATTGTGATAAATCAATATTAAACATTTTTTTATAAAAATTATGAATATTAGAAATATTTGAATGATATATTTTACCAATACTATGTATAAATGTTATATTAGAAATTTCTTTTGACTTTATTTGCATAGTTTTTACATTTCTATAGTAAACCATATTTTGTTTAGGATTAAATAAAATTCTATCATTAGGTGATTCAATTTCATTAGATGAAGTTATATATACATAATTTTTATTTTTTAATTCTTCAGATATATCAGAATTATTAACACCGTTGTAAATAACTTTTCTGCCAAGTTCTATTCTATAATCACATTTACTGTCATTTATATGCAAATACCAACTGTTAGCAAAATCATTTATCTCTACTTCAAAACTATAATTCATAGTATCATTATGAACAATTAAGATAGGTTTTGTAGTTTCAAAAAAGTTTTCACCATAAATCTTTTTATAATTTTCTCTATCCTCATCAGAAATATCCCAGTAAATAAACAAGTTGTTAGGTGTCTGTGCTAATACCCTAACTACAGTTTGATTATATCTGTAAGGTAAATCATAATATTCAACTTTAGATATTTTTGACTTTTTAGAAGTATCTTTTGTTCGATTTACTGATTTGCGTTTTTTTGAATTAAGTTTTTTTAATTTATCAAAGTCTATATTTTTACTATTTAACTTGTAGACCTTTTTTGCATTAATTTTTATTTTTTTATTGCTTTTTGCCTGTTTGGTATTGGAATTTTTCTTTGCTGAATTACTTTTTGTTGCTTGTGTATTGTTTGTATTTGTGAGATTTTTTGTATCTTTTGTTTCTTTTGCCATATTTTTTCCTCCGAAATCAAAAAAATTCTATAACAATATACTATATCAAAATACAAATAAATTCAAGAGAAAATATAAAAATAGTATTGAAAAAAATTTTTATTCTGTATATAATAAAAAAAAAACTTAAGATAAGGAGATAATAATGAATAATGTACTAAAGTTTATACCAGAGGGCTGGAATAAAGAAACAGAAGAAATAACAAAAGAAAATTACAAGCAAATGATGGAAAATAATACTATTATACAAGGAATAGTAAATAGTTGTGATGAAAAATACAATTTGCATTTAGAATTTGGTGATGGAATACATGGAATAATACCGAGAAGTGAAATTGAAGCAATAAACATTAATAGTGAAGGAATACCTAAAGATAATTTGTGTATAGGTAAAGTTAACAGATATGTGCAATTTAAAATAAAAGATATAGACGAAAATAATAATCTAATATTATCAAGAAAAGAAGTTCAAAAAGAAGCACTAAATTGGGTAAAAAATGATTTAAAAGTAGGTGATAGATTATCAGGAATAGTTAAAAGTGTAAAACCATATGGAGTGTTTATAGAAATTGGAGGAGGAGTAGTTGCTTTAGCGCACATTGAAGATTTATCTGTTGCACGAATAAAAACACCTTATGAAAGAGTAAAAATTGGTCAAACAATAGATGTAATAATAAAGGATATTGATAAAGAAACAGGAAAAGTAATATTATCACATAAAGAAGTATTAGGCACATGGGAAGAAAATGTGAAAAATTATGAAGAAGGAATGTGTGTAACAGGAATTGTTAGAGAACATGAAAAAAATAAAAATGGAACATTTATTGAAATTACTCCTAACTTAGTAGGTATGATTGAATATAATGAAAATATAAGATATGGTCAAAAAGTAAATGTATTTATAAAAAGGATAAATGCTGAAAAGAAAAAAATCAAATTAGTATTAGTTTAAAACAAAAAAGTAAATTATTATATACCAAATGGTAGAATTAAGGGAGGTAAAAAATGGTAGAAGATAACCAAATAAAAGCAGAAGTATCACCTTTTGCAATTAGAGAAGGTGAAATAAAAACATTTGATGGTAAAGACGGATATGTTTCAATGAATCAAATAGTACAAAAGATAAATTTAGGACATATAAATGAAATACATTTTGAAATTTTAAAACTTGTAAATGAATTTGAATTTATTACATCAAGGCAATTATTACAAATGCTAAAATATAAAAATATAGACATAAAATCACAAGATAAACTTAATAATAAATTAGAACAATGTATAAAAAGTAAATTATTAACAAGATATTATTTTTCTTCAGAAGGTGGAAATGGAATTTATAGAATATATTGTTTAGAAAAAATGGGAAAATATTTATTAGAGTCTAGGGAGATAGAAACAAAATGGCAACCATCAGATAATATAAAACCAGTGCCAATGATAAAGAAAAGACTAGCTGGAAATCAAGTATTAATAGCATATTTAAGAAAAGTAAAATCATTTACAAGTTATATTGTAAAACCAGCGTTAACAGCAAAGTCATTGGGAAAAGTTTTTAAAGCAACAGGTGGAGCTGTAAAATTAACTAAAAATAATAAATCAATAGAATTTGTATTTGAAGTTATTAGAAGAGAAGATGAGTGGAAAAAGAAATTAGTTGATAAAATGAAATTATATAAAGATTTTTATGAAAATTTTGTTACTATGGATTCAGGATTTAAAACTATACCACAATTGATAATAGTTTGTGAAGATGAAAAACATACAGCAGAAACTTTTAAAGAAATAGTAATCAATCGTTTAGAAATAGAACAAATAAAATTATATTTTACAACAGATTTAAGACAAAATAGTGATACTTTAGAAAATACGTTAATACAATTTGTTATAGATGAGAATGGTAAATATAAAATGGAAAATGTAGATTTAAAATTATTATCAATATAATAATTATACTATTATTAGTTTAAAAGTGGAGGTATGTATGGTAAGAATTAATGAGAATTTTTTAGAATTGCAAGATAGTTACTTATTTTCTACAATTGCAAAAAAAGTAGCAGAATTTCAAAAAAACAATCCAGACAAAGAAGTAATAAAATTAGGAATAGGAGATGTTACAAGGCCAATTGTTCCTGCTGTAGTAAGTGCAATGCATGAAGCGGTAAATGAAGTTGGAACAAATTCAAATTTTAGAGGATATGGACCAGAACAAGGATATGAATTTTTAAGAAAAAAAATAGTAGAAAATGATTATGAAAAAAGAGGCGTAAATATTGATATAGATGAAGTTTTTATATCAGATGGAGCAAAATGTGATTGCGGAAATATTGTAGATATTTTTGGTATAGAAAATAAAGTTGCAATAACAGACCCTGTATATCCTGTATATTTAGACACAAATGTAATGTCTGGAAGAAGCGGAAAATATAATAAAGAAAATGGAAAATATGAAAATATAGTATATATACCAATTACAGAAAGTAATAATTTTAAACCTGAATTGCCAGAAGAGAAAGTAGATATGATATATTTATGTTTCCCAAACAATCCAACAGGAACAACTCTTTCAAAAAATGAATTAGAAAAATGGGTAAAATATGCAAAAGAAAATAAATCAGTAATATTATATGATTCTGCATATGAAGCATTTATATCAGAAGATGATATTCCACATAGTATTTATGAAATACAAGGTGCAAAAGATGTTGCAATTGAATTTAGAAGCTTTTCAAAAACAGCAGGTTTTACAGGATTGAGATGTGGATATGTTGTTGTACCAAAAGCACTAAAAGGATATTCAAAAGATGAAAATGAAGTTTCATTAAATAAACTATGGAATAGAAGGCAATGTACAAAGTTTAATGGAGCATCATATATTATACAAAAAGGTGCTGAAGCGGTGTATTCTGAAGAAGGGCAAAAACAAATAAAAGAAAATATAGCTTATTATATGGAAAATGCCAGAATTATAAAAAAAGGTTTAAATGATGCAGGTTTTGTAACATATGGGGGAATTAATTCTCCATATGTATGGTTAAAGGTACCAAATGGAATGACATCTTGGGAATTTTTTGATAAATTATTAAATGAAGCAAATGTTGTAGGAACTCCAGGTGTTGGTTTTGGAAATTGTGGAGAAGGATATTTCAGGCTTACTGCATTTGGAACTAAAGAAAATACAATAAAAGCAATTGAAAGAATTGCAAAAATGAAATAATGAATATAGGAGATGTGTATGATTAAATTTACAAAAATGCATGGATTGGGAAATGACTATGTGTACATAGACTGTATAAATCAAAACATAGAAAATCAAAGTGAACTTGCAAAATTTGTAAGTAACAGAAATTTTGGAATAGGTTCAGATGGATTAATATTAATATGTAAAAGTGATAATGCAGATTTTAAAATGAGAATGTTTAATAGTGATGGTAGCGAAGCTGAAATGTGTGGAAATGGAATAAGATGTGTAGGAAAATTTGTATATGATAAAGGATTAACAGATAAAGAAGTTGTAAAAATAGAAACATTAGCTGGTATAAAAATATTAAATTTAAATATAAAAAATGGAAAAGTAGAAACTGTAAAAGTAGATATGGGAGAGCCAATATTACAACCAGAAAAAATACCTGTAATATCAAATGAAAATCCTGTAAAAAATTTAAAATTAAAAGTAGAAGATAAAGAATTTAAATTTACATGTGTATCAATGGGAAATCCTCATTCAATAACAATAGTAGATAATACGGAAGATTTTGATGTTCACAAATATGGAAAAATTGTGGAAATAGATACAGTTTTTCCTCAAAAAACTAATGTCGAATTTGTCCAAATTGTAGATAGACAGAATATAAAAATGAGAGTATGGGAAAGAGGCGCTGGAGAAACATTAGCATGTGGTACAGGAGCATGTGCAAGTGTTGTTGCATGTGTTATAAATAATTTTATAGATAAAAGTGCAAATGTTGAACTATTAGGTGGCAAATTACATATTGAATGGGATGAAGAAAATAATCATATTTATATGACTGGACCAGCAGTTACAGTGTTTGATGGGACTTTATATTATTAATTAACAATACATAGTGAAATAAAATAATTTCATAGGAGAAAATATGTATAATAAAGAAAGATATTTAAAATTATTAAGTAAAGAATACAAGAATATAGAAGAAGTTACTGAAGAAATAATTAATTTACAAGCAATAATAAATTTACCTAAAGGAACAGAATTATTTTTAACAGATATACATGGAGAATATGAACCATTTGTACATATATTAAATAATGGTGCAGGTATAATTAGAAGTAAGATTGATGATATATATCAAAATACTATATCTGAGAAAGATAGAAGTCAACTTGCAACTTTAATATATTATCCTGAAGAAAAAATTGAATTGATAAAAAAACAAGTAGATAATTTGAATGAATGGTATTGTATGACTTTATATAGATTAATAGAAGTTGCTAAAAAAGTTACATCTAAATATACGAGGTCTAAAGTAAGGAAGGCAATGAATGCTGGATTTGATTATATAATTGATGAATTGCTACATTCACAAAGAGAAGAACAAGACAAAGATATTTATTATAAGGAAATTATAAATACAATAATAGACTTAAAAAGGGCAGATGAATTTATAATAGCATTATCAAATTTAATAAAGAGAATGGCTATAGATCACTTACATATTATAGGAGACATATTTGATAGAGGTAGACACCCAGATTTAGTAATGGAAAAATTAATGAAATTTCATAGTTTAGATATACAGTGGGGAAATCACGATATTCTATGGATGGGAGCAACTTGTGGAAATCAGTCAAATGTAGCAAATGTTGTAAGAATTTGTGCAAGATATAATTATATAAGTTTGTTAGAAGATGGTTATGGAATAAATACTAGACCGTTATCTACATTTGCTTTAAAAACATATGAAAATGATAAATGCCAAAATTTTATGCCTAAAGTTTTTGAATATAATAAATATGACCCAAGTGATAGAAATACAGTTGCTAAAATTCATAAAGCTATAACAATAATACAATTTAAATTAGAAGGAAATCTTATAAAAAAACATCCAGAATATAATATGGATAATAGATTATTGTTAGATAAAATAGATTTTGAAAAAGGAACAATAATGCTAGATGGTGTAGAATACGAATTGAATGATACTAATTTTCCAACTATAAATAAAGATAATGTATATGAGTTAACAAAGGAAGAAAAAGAAGTAATTGATAGATTGACAAATTCATTTAAAAGTAGTGAAACATTAAATAAACATATAAAATTTTTATATGAAAAAGGTTCTATGTATAAAACATTTAATTCTAATTTGTTATTTCATGCTTGCATACCTATGACAGAAAACGGAGATTTTAAAGAAGTGCAATTTTTAGGCAACAAATTAAAAGGTAAAGAATATTTAGATTATGTAGATGAAGCTGCAAGAAGAGCATATTTTGATATAAAAGATAATTATGAGGAAATTGATGTAATGTGGTTTTTATGGTCATCTCCTGATTCACCATTATTTGGTAAAGAGAAAATGGCAACTTTTGAAAGTTATTTTATACAAGATAAACAGACTCATAAAGAACCTAAAATACCATATTATAAACATATTGATAATGAAGAAATGTGTAATAAAATTTTAAAAGAATTTGGATTAGAAGGAGAAGAAACTCATATATTAAATGGTCATGTTCCAGTACGAGTTAAAGATGGAGAAAGTCCTATTCGTGCAAACGGAAAATTGTTGGTTATAGATGGAGGATTTGCTAAAAGTTATAGAGAGAAAACTGGTTGTGCAGGATATATTTTAACATATAATTCTCATGGACTTCTTTTGAGTAAAAGTAATCCTTTTGAATCTATAGATAGCGCTATTAGAGAAGAAAGTGATATAAGAAGTGATATTATAATAAAGGAAAACTTGCAAAGAAAAACTGTAGGTGATACAGATATTGGAAAACAGTTAAAAATTGAAATTGATGATTTAAAGCAGTTATTAAATGTATATAGAAAAGGGAAAATTTAAGTTGAAAGAATGTATCATATTTTATAGTGTATATATTTAATAAAACAAAAAAATGAATATGTAACAAAGATACCAATTTTTCATATATTATCTTAGGTGATAGATATGAATATTGGTATTTGTTTTTCTGGTGGAGGTGTAAAAGGTGCTGCACACATAGGGGTTATAAAGGCATTAGAAGAGGAAAATATAAGATTTAATTACATATCAGGTACTTCATCAGGTAGTATAATTGCTGCATTATATGCAATGGGATATAAATCATCAGAAATATTGTATTTATTTGAAAAATATTGCAATAAAATAAAATATGTAGATTTAAAAAATGTGTTTAAATTTTTAGGTGGATTTTTTGTAGGTAGGATTATAGTAGAAGGATTAAATAGTGGAGATAATATAGAAAAATTTATGACGAAAGTAGCAAAAGAAAAACATATATATAATATAAATCAACTAAAAAAAGTTTTGTTAATTCCAAGTGTAGATTTGTATTCTGGCAACGTTTTTATTTTCTCATCTGTGCAACATAGAAGAAATATAACTAATGAAATAAAATATATAAGTGATATACCAATAGGAAAAGCTGTTAGAGCAAGTTGTAGTTATCCAGGTGTATTTTCACCTTGCAAATATAAAAATATTGAATTAATAGATGGTGGTATTAGAGAAAATATTCCATGGAAAGAGTTAAAAGTGTGTGGCGCAGATAAAGTGCTTTCCATTGTTTTTAAAAGTGAAATTAAAGAAAAAAAGAATAAGAATATAATTGATAATATAAGTAGTTCTATAGGAATTTTGTGTAACGAACTGTCTTTATATGAGCTAAATGGTGCAGATTGTTTATTGGAAATTCCAACTGAGAATGTTGCATTGCTTGATATGACAAAAGTAAATAAACTTTATAAATTGGGATATGAAGTTGCTAAAAAAAATATGAAAAGGATAAAATCGTGTTTGGAAGTTTAAAAAGTTTTATAGGGAATATTATTGATTCAATTTTACAAATGTTACGAATGTAAAAATTATCTATAAGAGTAAGCTAAAGATTGCACTTTATTAAGTGCAATCTTTAGCTGTTAGTCAAAATATTTACTAATTTCTTCTAATCCACAAAAATTATGATGTCTAAAAACTTCATAAACAACGATAGACACAGAATTAGAAAGGTTTAAAGACCTAAGTGTTTCTCTCATTGGAATTCTAATTGTTTTATCAATATATTTTTTTAATAAATTTTCTGGTAATCCTTTTGTTTCTTTGCCAAATAATAAAAATATATTATCCATATTTTCATATTTAGGTTCACTATATATATTTTTTCCCTTAGTGGTAGCAAAAAACATATTATTATGTTCAGGAGGATATTTATTAAGAAAATCTAATAAAGATTTATGTTCTTCAATTTCAAGTTTATCCCAATAATCTAAACCTGCACGTCTAACTGCTTTTTCCGAAATATCGAATCCGAGAGGGTGTACCAAATGTAATTTGGCCCCAGTTGCAGCACATGTTCTCGCAATATTGCCAGTGTTTTGTGGTATTTCAGGCTCAACCATTACTATATTTATTTTCATATTTCTATTTTCCTTTTTAAAATTTAGGTTTTAAGGAAAGCCTATAACCTGTATGTATATTTTACTATATAATATATAAAAAAACAATAAAAATATTAACTTGTAAAAAAGTTACGTTACAGGTTAATGTGTTTAAAAGGATAAATTCCTAAAAGCATAGAAATATAAGATTTTCATTTCATTCAAATTCTTATATTTCTATGCTTTTATAACGATTTTTATATAAAACCATTAACCTGTAACAAAAAAAATAAAAAAAATTAAAAAAATACTTGCAATTTAAAAAAAGTTGTATTACAATAAAGGCGAAGTGGGGAGAAGTGGTGAAAAGTGGAATAAAGTGAAAGAGGTGAGAGGTAATTGTTAATTGGTGAATATGAACATTCTTTAGACACAAAAGGAAGGCTAATAATGCCAGCAAAATTAAGAGAAGATATGGGAGAAAAGTTTATAGTCACTAAAGGACTAGATGGTTGCCTATTTGCATTTTCACAAAATGAATGGTTAAATTTTGAACAAAAATTAAAATCACTACCACTTTCTGATAAAAATGCAAGAAATTTTGTAAGATTTTTTTTATCAGGAGCAACTGAATGTGAATTAGATAAGCAGGGAAGATTTTTAATAAGTAGTAATTTAAGAGAAGCTGCAAAATTAGAAAAAGAAACGATTATAATAGGTGTAGGAACAAGATTAGAAATATGGAACAAAGACATATGGAAAAGTTGTGATGAAAATATATCTGCTGATGAAATAGCAGAAAATATGACAATGTTAGGTATATAACTTGAAAAAGTTTATATAGATAAACTAAAGAAATATAAAAATACAAAAGAAAATGTACAAAAGAATATAATAAAAATACAAAAGATAAAAACTAAAGATAAAAATATAAATATGTACAAAAGAAAAATTAACAAAAGAACATCAAATAGCAAAAGAAAAAAGAACAAAGGAAAAAATAAAAAAACACAAAAGAAAAAGTATTAGAATTTATAAACTAATGAATTTATTTATATAGTAAGAAAAAAATAAGTAAAATACAAACGAAAACGAAACAAAAGTATAATAGAATTGTAAAAACAAAAGAATATTATACAAAAGTAAAGTAAGAAAATAGAACGAATGAATATTATACAAAGGTAGAAAAAAGTGATAAATACATAAGATATAAAGCAACTGGTGAATACAAATTTACCAGTTGATTTTTAAAGTTATAGGAAAAGCATTTTCCTATAACTTTAAAAATCAAAGAAATTAATTATATGTATAAAAACTAAACATTATAATAAGAAAATTTAGAGGTGAAATTTGGAATTTAATCATAAACCAGTATTACTACAAGAGTGTATAGATGGTTTAAAAATAAAAACAAATGGAATATATATAGATGGGACATTAGGAGGAGCAGGTCATAGTAAAAAAATATTAGAGAAGTTGTCTAATGATGGTTTGTTAATAGGTATAGATAGAGATAAACAAGCTTTGCAAGCTGCTAAAGAAAAATTAAAAGAATATAATAATGTAAAATATATTTATGGAAATCATGATGATATAAAAGATATATGTAAAAATTTAAATATATCGTCAGTAGATGGAATTTTACTAGATTTGGGAGTTTCTTCATATCAATTAGATGAAAAAAATAGAGGATTTAGTTATTTAGGAGAGAATAAATTAGATATGAGGATGGATACAACGCAAGAATTGACAGCAGAAAATGTAGTGAATGAATATGATGAGAAAGATTTGGCAGATTTAATTTATAATTATGGAGAAGAAAAATTTTCAAGACAAATTGCTAGGAATATATGTATAGCAAGAAAAGAAAAAAGAATAGAAACTACTGCTGAATTAGTTGAAATAATAGATAAATCAATTCCAGGATTTGCTAAAAAAAATGGACATCCAGCTAAAAAGACTTTTCAAGCAATTAGAATAGAGGTCAATAATGAAATAGAGCCATTATATAATACGGTAATAGATGCAATTGATTTATTAAAAAGTGGAGGAAGACTGTGTATAATAACATTTCATTCATTGGAAGATAGAGCTGTTAAAGAAGCATATATACAGTCAGAAGGAAGATGTATATGCCCAAGTGATTTTCCATATTGCGTTTGTGGACGTGTCGCAAAAGGAAAAATTATAAATAAAAAACCAATTGTAGCACAAAATAATGAGATTGAAGAAAATTCTAGAGCAAAGAGTGCAAAACTTAGAATTTTTGAAAAAATATAAATACAAATGAGGAGGTGAGTAACCATGTCAAATAGGTATCAATATGGTACTAGTCCTAGGAAAATAGAAGAAGACTATAATGTAAGAAAAAAGAAAAAAGTAAAAACTGTACAAAATGTACAAAGAAGTAATATAAAGATATCCAATGAACAAAAGAAAAAACAGATAAAACAGACTTTTTCTGTTCTAGCTATTTTTGCTGTGTTACTTACTATAAGCTATAGAAATTCTTTAATAAATGAAAAATTTAATTCTATTCAAACTTTAAAATCAAACTTAGAAGCAGTACAAAAAGAAAATGAACAATTAAAGGTTAGTATAGAAAATAGCCTAAACTTAAATAATATAGAACAAATGGCACAAGAAAAATTAGGAATGCAAAAATTAACAAATAAACAAACTGTTTATGTTGATTTAGATAAAAAAGATTATATTGAAACGCAATCTGAGAATATTAAAATAGAAGATAATAATGAAAATTTATTTCAAAAAATAATAAATTTTTTGAAAGGATTATAAAATAAATTATTAAAAGGCACTTGATTTTTAAGTGCTTTTTATGTGTCTTTACAATTTTGTAAAAATTCTAAGTTTAAATTTTATTGTATTTAAAACAGTACAGTAGTTACCAATCATTCGAGTTAATTCAAATTATTTTATTCAAAACCTGTGAATTTTAACTAGCTTAAATGAAAATTATATAAAATTAAAAATGTTCGCTAGATTTTTTGTTTAGCATATTATATAATTCACTTATAATATTGTAGTATATAAAATTAATATAAGAGGAGGAGAATATATGAACTATGCAGATATAAAAAAAGTAGATATAGCAAATGGCACAGGTGTTAGAGTGTCAGTATTTGTAAGTGGATGTACACATCACTGTAAGGGGTGCTTTAATAGTGAAGCCTGGGATTTTAATTATGGAAAAGAGTTTAATAATGATAGCATAAATACTATAATAGAATATTTAAATAATCCATGTATAGCGGGATTGTCAATATTAGGAGGAGAACCCTTGGAACGTTCAAATCAACAGGGATTATTGCCATTGGTAAAAAAAGTTAAAGAAAAATATCCAGATAAAAATATTTGGTGCTATACTGGATTTTTATTTGATAAAGATGTAATGGATAATATGTACAAAAATTGGGAAGAAACAAAAGAATTAATTCCATATATAGATGTAATAGTAGATGGCAAATTTGAAGAAGATAAAAAAAATCTAAAAATAAAATTCAGAGGGTCAACAAATCAAAGAATAATAGATGTAAAAAAATCATTAAAAGAAAAATGCGTTGTAGAGATAGACATATAATAGGAAACTATTTAAAAATTTTTAGTTTTTCAAAGCAAAGTGAAATAAAATATATAATTTTTCAAAAATACTTGTTCAAATAATTTTTGCAGAACTTCTAAAAAAATTTTATGGCACCATTCCACGACAAGCGTGAACTCTTTCCATAAAGTTTTTTAGAAGTTCTAACTCAATTATTCTTAATGTGCTTTTTTAAATTATATATTTTATTTCAAAAGAAGTCATACTGATATTTCATTTCAATTAATGCTAAAAAATTGTTCCTATGATATAAAAATTAGTTGTCCAACAAGATATTAATAATTTGTGGATAAATTTTATTAGCATTATTTTGCCAATTATCTGCTATTTTTTTTGCTCTATCTCTAGAACCAGCAAATGTTTTTATTTCAAAAATTGTTTCATTATTTTCTACAATTTTGCATTTTACAGTAAAATCATTTTCATTTTTGGGAATATATTCTGCTGATATAGAAGATTCTTCTTCTACATCAATAAGCTCTTTTTTAAAAATGCTATCAGCTTTTAATTTCAACAATCCAGGTAATAAATTTTTGGTAAGAGACAATGCATTAATGCCTTCTGATGTGATTTTAAATACAGTTTCGTCATCTTTTGTATATGTGCCAACTAATTTAGAATCTACTAAATCAGTAAAAATTTCTTGAAAATAAAAATAATTTATATCATTAATAGAAGATATTATTTTTAATAAGCCATCATTAGTAATTTCTCGATTAATTTTATCTAAGATATATAAAATTAATACTTTATTTTCAGCTAAGTTCTTATCATCTGAATACATAATAACACTTCCTTATTAAAAATTTACAAATAGTATAAATTCTATTTGAGTTATTATAACATGAAAAAATTAAAAGATAAATAGAAAGTATGAAAAAAATTAGTATTTTCATTGACACGACAATTTAAAGATGATAAAATATTAGTCGTTAAATAAGATTACAAGTATTGTAACTTATAAAATTTAAAAAATAGGAGGTGAATTTAAGTGCCAACAATTAATCAATTAGTAAGAAAAGGAAGAAAAACATCAACTACAAAGTCAACAGCACCAGCTTTGCAACATGGATATAATTCAAAAAATAAAAAATTAACAAATGCAAAGTCACCACAAAAAAGAGGTGTATGTACTGTAGTTAAAACTGTAACACCAAAGAAGCCAAACTCAGCATTAAGAAAAGTAGCCAGAGTTAGACTTTCAAATGGTTATGAAGTAACATCTTATATTCCAGGAATAGGACATAATTTACAAGAACATAGTGTTGTATTAATAAGAGGTGGTAGGGTAAAAGACCTTCCAGGTGTTAGATATCACATCATAAGAGGAACACTAGATACAGCAGGAGTAAAAGACAGAATGCAAGCGC
>CANRBL010000038.1 GCA_947628835.1 uncultured Clostridia bacterium
ACTATTATCACCTATTGAGATTTTAACATATATTTACAAATATTACAATTTGTAATATTTTGTGAAATGACCCTGTTAAATTTATGTTTCATCTATAGTTACTTTTTCTTTGCCCAATATTTCTTGAAATACAGATAAAATCTCATCAGTCAAATATATTTTTCCACAAGGTTTATTTTCATCATTATCTTTCACTTGAACTACAATATTATTTCTATCTCCATTAAAAAACAATATTGCACCTCTTAACCTTTGTTTTATCTCTTCTTTTACACCTGTTATATTTAATGTCAATATTTTACTTTTAGATTTTGCAAAATTTGTTATTTCTTTTGCAATAATCGAAGTTGCTTCATTATCCCTTATACTCAACCTACCATCTACCATTATTATATTTTCTTCTACTAAACTATTAGTTGCCTGTAAGTATGCATTTTCAAATACAATAATTTCCACAGAGCCATATAAATCTTCCACAGTAACAAAAGCCATCAATTTATTATTTTTTGTATATTTTTTCTTTATACTTGTAATTATTCCTACTAATTTTATTTCTTGTCCATCTTTAAATTGAATATTAGTTACAGAAATATCCTCAGACTGCATTTGTTCATCTATTTCCTTAATTTGTATTGTATTTATATTAGTCTGCATTTCTATTTGTTCCTTTAATTTTTCTAGAGGATGCCCTGTTAAATATATTCCTAACATTTCTTTTTCCATACTTAGTAATTCTTTTTCTGTAAATTCTTTTAATTCTGTAAAAGTATATTGTTTTTCTTTTATATCATTATTTTCATTTCCTAAATCGAACATTGTAACTTGACCTTCAAAGCCTTTTTTATTTTGACTTTGAATACTATCTATAATATTCTCAAATGAGGCTAGTAAAGTTGCTCTATTTTGCGAAAACTCTGAAAATACTCCTGCTTTTATTAAACTTTCTATACATTTTTTATTTACACCTTCATTTGCTATTCTAGTATAAAAATCTACAAAATTTTTATATTCCCCATTTTCATTTCTTTCTTTTACAATAGTATTTATTGGTATTATTCCAACATTTTTTATACTTCCTAATCCAAATCTAATCTTGCCCAATTTCTGCATATTGACATTACCATTTGTTTGCTCTTGAACATCATCAACATTTTCTACTGTGAATTTTGTATTACTTTTATTTATATCTGGTTTTAATATTTCTATTCCTAAATTTTTACATTCTTCTATATATTGTGGAATTTTATCTAAATTTCCTAAAAAACTATTTAAAGTTGCAGCCATAAATTCTGCTGGGTAATATGCTTTTAAGTAAGCCGTTCTATATGCAACTACTGCATAACAAGCAGCATGCGATTTATTAAATGCATATTTTGCAAATTCTGCCATCTCGTCAAATATTTTATTTGCTGATTCTTTGTCAATACCATTTCTTACACAACCTGGAACTATAATATTTCCATCTTCGTCAGTTTGACCATTTATAAACACTTCTCTTTCTTTTGCCATTACATCAAGTTTCTTTTTTCCCATAGCTCTTCTTACTAAATCAGCTCTTCCGAAGTGAATATCCTGCAAGTTCTCTAACTATTTGCATTACTTGTTCCTGATATACCATACAACCATATGTTACATTTAAAATTGGTTCTAATGCTGGGTGCGTATATTCATTATGTCCTGGATTTTGTTTTCCTCTTATATATCTTGGTATTTGATCCATTGGTCCTGGTCTATATAAAGATACTCCTGCTATTAAGTCTTCCAAGCAGTCTGGCTTTAATTCTTTCATAAAGTTTGTCATACCTTGACTTTCAAATTGAAATATTCCAGATGAATTTCCTTCTTGCCATAATTTATATACTTTAGGATCTGACATTTCTTTATCAAATTCTACCTCTATTCCTCTGTTTATCCTTACCATTTCAATTGCATCTTTTATAACTGTTAATGTCCTTAATCCTAAAAAATCCATTTTTAAAAGTCCCAATTCTTCTAATGTAGTCATAATATATTGTGTAGATATTTGATTATCTCTTACATATAATGGCACATATGTATCTACTGGTTCTTTTGTTATAACTATACCACATGCGTGTGTTGAAGCTTGTCGTGGCATTCCTTCTAATCCCATAGCTATATCTAATAATTTTTTTATATTTTCATCATTTTCATACACATCACTTAATTCTTTATTTTGTTCTAATGCTTTTTTTATTGTTATATGTAATTCGTTTGGTATCATTTTTGCAAGTTTATCAGCTTCTGCATATGGAAAATCTAATACTCTTGCTACATCTCTTATTACCATTCTTGCAGACATAGTTCCAAATGTGATAATCTGTGATACATGTGAAGGTCCATATTTTTTAGAAACATAATCAATTACTTCTTGTCTTTGTTCATCACTAAAATCAACATCAAAATCAGGCATACTTATTCTTTCTGGGTTTAAAAATCTTTCAAATAGTAAATTATATTTCATTGGGTCTATATCTGTAATTTCTATTGCATATGCTAAGATTGAACCTGCTCCTGAACCTCTTCCTGGGCCTACTGGAATATTATTTCTTTTTGCATAATTTATAAAGTCCCAAACTATTAGATAATAATCAACATATCCCATATTCTTTATAGTTTGTAATTCATAATCTGCTCTTTTTGCTATTTCTTCAGAATAATTCTCACCATATCTTTTTATAAGTCCATCATCACATAACTTTTTTAACATATCATAATGTGTTTCAAATTCCTCAGGTACATCATAGTTTGGCAATATTGTATGACCAAATTCAAATTCTACATTACATTTTTCAGCAATTTTTACAGTATTTTCTATTGCATCTGGAAAACTACTAAAATATTCTGACATTTCTTCTGGAGATTTAACATACAATTCATCTGTATCAAATTTCATTCTATCAGGATCACTCATTTTTTTTCCTGTTTGTATACATAATAATACTTCATGATTATAACTATCTTCTTTTTTTAAATAATGTGCATCATTTGTTGCAACTAACGGTATATCCAATTTTCTTGCTAATTTTACTAATTTTTGATTTGCTAAAACTTGCTCTTGTATTCCGTTATTTTGTATCTCTATATAATAGTCTTCTCCAAAAACTTTTTTATGCCATAAAGCTATTTCTTCTGCCTTTTTTTCTTCACCATTTAATAGTGCTTGATTTACACTTCCTGCTAAACAAGCACTTAAACATATTAATCCTTCATGATATTTTTCTAATACTTCTAAATCTATTCTTGGTTTATAATAATATCCTTCTACAAATCCTATTGATACCAACTTACTAAGATTTTTGTATCCTTGATTATCTTTTGCTAATAATATTAAATGATTATATTTTTTGTCTATAGCTGGTTCTTTATCAAATCTCGTTCGTGGTGCTACATATACTTCACACCCTATTATTGGTTTTATCCCTTCTTTTTTACATGCTTTATAAAAGTCTATTGCTCCATACATTACACCATGGTCTGTTAACGCCATTGCATCCATTCCTAATTCTTTTGCTCTTACTGGCAAATCTTTTATTCTGTTTGCTCCATCTAATAAACTAAATTCACTGTGTATATGTAAATGAACAAATTTTGACATATTAAAATCCTTTCCTTTCTTGCTTTATTCAAAGGCACACATAAAAATGAAAGCTTGCATTCTTTCAAATTATTTTTCCTTATTTTATGAATTTTTTTAATATATTCCATATTTCATTGATTTTTATATATTCTTCATAATGCTTTTTTACATTTCTATCATATTCTTTTAAATCTTCTATTAGTATATCATAATTGTTATTTTTAAAAATATTATTTAATCCTTTTACTCCACTTTCTAATTTTATATATGTGTCTTTTATATTATTTTCATATTGCTCATTATTAGTTATATATTCAAATAAAGGTTTATACTTAATCCAACCTCTTGATGTTTGTAAAAATCTTTTCTCTACCTTTTTTTCCGATAATTCTATTTTCATCAATTCACTTGGATAATTTTTTTCAAGTATATCTACATATTTTAAAAATCCATCATGAAAATGATATACTGGCACTTTTATAACTTTTGAATTATTTAATTTCGTTGAAAAAAATGTATCTTCTCCTCGTGCATTTTCTGGATTATAAAATGCTGGTATTTTATCTATATTTCTTAAATTTAAACATAGTGTTGAACCTGATACCCATTTGCCTATTCCATCACTTTGTATCTCATATGCTCCTTCACCATTAGCTATATTTTCATCTGCATATGTAATTCCATTATTTTTTAATATTTTTTCACTTATAGATTCCCAAGAAATTATATCATTTCCTATTGCTTCAATAAAATTTTTAAAATTTTCTTTTTTTACTTCATCTATTTTTTCTAATTCTATATATGGTATAGGCGAAATATATCCACAATGATATCCTATTGTAACATCTGCATTTTCTATATATTTTAAATGCATAGCAATATTATCTTGCTCTTTCCATTTTATTTGATTGTTACCTTCTTCTTTTATACATGCTACAGGATATTCATCATCGTCCCAAAATAATAAATAATCAATATTTTCTTTTAATGCATAATACATTAATGTATTTCTTCCTCTAGCATGACCATGACCAAAAAATAATTCAGCTTCTTCTTTTGCAATTTTTTTATTTTTTACGATTTTTTCTTTTTCTTCTTCTATATCTTCTGGTGATATATATTCTATTTTTATCTTTTTTTGTACATTTTCATTAATATTATAAAATTGATTTCTTTCAGTATATTGATATTTTAAATCATATAGTATAAATATGGTTAATTCTACTTTTTTATGACTTTCTTTTAATTGATTAATTATATTTTCATATGTACTATTAATTACATTACATACATTTGCTCTTCCTGTTACAAACCCTATTGCAAATTTAATACTACCTTCTTCCATAAATTTACCTCTTTTTATAACTTATGGGGCAATTATATCACATTTTGTTATATAAAGTCAATTTGTAAAAAAACGGAATTAACATTTTCTAAAAAGCAAAGCTTTTAAGAAAATCTAAACTCCGCATAATTATCCTCTACGTCAAGTCTATCATCATAAATGATGATGACTTTCCTAGAGTATAAAAAACGAGCCTAAGATTTTCTATAAAATGAAAATTTTAGACTCGCTATATTTTTCTAGTACGAAAAATTAACATTAGCAATATATAATTTTTATTTCATAGCTTCTTCTACTGCAACAGCTACTGCAACAGAAGCACCAACCATTGGATTGTTACCCATTCCAATTAATCCCATCATTTCAACATGAGCTGGCACTGAAGAAGAACCTGCAAATTGTGCATCTGAATGCATTCTTCCCATTGTATCTGTCATACCATATGAAGCTGGACCAGCAGCCATATTATCTGGGTGAAGTGTTCTTCCTGTTCCACCTCCTGAAGCCACAGAAAAATATTTTTTACCTGCTTCTATTCTTTCTTTTTTATATGTACCTGCTACTGGATGTTGAAATCTTGTTGGATTTGTTGAATTTCCTGTTATTGAAACATCAACATCTTCCATCCACATTATAGCTACACCTTCTCTTACGTCATTTGCGCCATAACATTTTACTTTACTTCTTTCTCCATCTGAATATGCAATTTCTTCAACAACATTTACTTTTCCTGTAAAGTAATCAAAATCTGTTTTTACATATGTAAATCCATTAATTCTTGAAATAACTTGTGCAGCATCTTTTCCTAATCCATTTAATATTACTCTTAAAGGTTCTTTTCTTACCTTATTTGCTGATTTTGCTATACCTATTGCACCTTCTGCTGCTGCAAAACTCTCATGCCCTGCTAAAAAAGCAAAACATTTTGTTTCTTCTGATAATAGCATAGATGCCAAATTACCATGACCTAAGCCAACTTTCCTATCATCTGCAACTGAACCTGGTATACAAAATGCTTGTAAACCTTCTCCTATTGCTTTAGCTGCTTCTGATGCTTTTGTGCAACCTTTTTTTATTGCTATTGCTGCTCCTAATGTATATGCCCATGCTGCATTTTCAAAACATATTGGTTGCACACCTTTTACTATTTCATATGGATTAAATCCTTTATCTGTACATATTTTTAATGCATCTTCAAAATCTTTAATTCCGTATTTTTCCATTACGGGTTTTATTTGTTCTATTCTTCTTTCATAACTTTCAAATGTTACTGCCATTTAAGTTTCCTCCTTTATTATATTACCTAAATTACTTATAATTTCATTTATATTTTTATATGAAATAATTTTTAATCTTTTATTTCCTCTAAGCATAGTTGTTATCTTAGATGTTACAGTTTCATCATAAATTCCTATAATTCTTTTATTATGACTATCTGCATATCCAATTTCATATCCAACTCCTAATGATGTTACTGTAAGTTCTGCGAAAATTAAATCTGCCTGATTTAGCTTTTTCTTTAGAGTTTCAAATACTACATTATCTGATATTGTTTTTTCATTTTCTATAACATTATCATCTGCAACCTCAGGATTTAAAACATCTCCATATTTTTTTAATTCTTCTACTAACTTTTTATAAGTTTCTATTTTTTGTCTTCCACCATATATTGATCCTGAAAAATATATATTCAATTTTACCACTTTCCTTCTATCTGCATTTAACATATAGCATTCTTATTACATTATTTTTTCATCAAATTTTTCTATAAACTTACTTAATGTATTTATATGACTACTAACAATTCTTTCGTGAATTTCTATGGAGATACTTTCCTTATATGTATGTGCTATCAAATTTCTGTCTCTTAACAAATCCATATATTTCTGACCATCATCTATAATTCCATATTGAAATGCATTCCTTATAGTTGCTCCTGGTCCAAATTCTGCTATTGTTTCATAATCTTGAAGATACCTTTGCAATGCTTTCCACCACAATTCAAAAGTATATTCATATGCATGAATTATTGCTGCTCTATCTTTTTCACTGCCATTATCTGTTTCTACAAATTCTTTAAGTTTTTCAAAAGCTTTCTTAAAAGTATCATAACTTTCTTTTAAACTATTTGGCATAAAATGTTACTCCTTCTTTTAATATCTTATTTTTTATAGCATTATCATCACTTATACTGTTAAAATTAATTAAATCTATTTTATATGGTAAATATAAATCCTCAATTTCGTAAAAAATTTTTGTATTGATTGAAAAAGTTATATTACTACCAAATAATGCTATATCAATATCTGAAGCATTTCGATAATCTCCTCTGGCTCTTGAGCCAAAAATTTTAGCACTTTCAACTTCTTCATATTTTTTTAAAATATTTACTATATCTTCTATGATTTTTGTTTCTAAACCAAACATTTTTATTCTTACCTTTCATCATCTTGCTTATCTTTTGATATTGTATTTTACTCCTTTCTAGGATCTATTTTCTTAACTGCCTCCTCAAATCTTCCATATGTACCAGAAGCTTTTTCAATTGCTGTCATTGGATCTATTCCAGCCTTTATATTATCCATCATTTTTCCTATATGAACATATTTATAACCTATAATTTGGTCATCTTTATCTAAACCTAATTCTACTATGTATCCTTCTGCTAAATTTAAGTATCTTGGCCCTTTCAAAGAGCTTGAGTAAATTGTACCAACTTGACTTGTATGACCTTTTCCTAAATCTTCAAGTCCTGCTCCTATAGGTAATCCTCCTTCTGAAAATGCTGTTTGTGTTCTACCATATACTATTTGTAAAAATAGTTCTCTCATTGCAGTATTTATCGCATCACATACTAAATCTGTATTTAACGCTTCTAATATTGTTTTACCTACTAAAATTTCTCCAGCCATTGCTGCTGAATGTGTCATTCCTGAACATCCTATTGTTTCAACCAATGCTTCTTGTATTATTCCATCTTTTACATTTAATGTTAATTTACATGCTCCCTGTTGTGGTGCACACCATCCTATACCATGAGTTAATCCTGAAATATCTTTTATTTCTTTTGCCTTTACCCATTTTCCTTCTTCTGGTATTGGCGCAGGCCCATGGTCTACTCCTTTTGTTACTGTGCACATTCCTTCTAATTCTTTTGAATATATCATTTTTATTGCTCCTTCCTAATTTATATTTTTATTTTTTTAAGATTTTAAAATTTGATTTTTAGTTATTTTATTATTTTTACTTGCTACATATTCAACATTCTGTATACTTGCATAATCTGCTGTTTGAAAATCAACTATATTTTTTACATTTTTTATATATATACCTGATACATATATTTCATCTCTTTGAAGAGTTTTTTCACCTAGTAAATATTTATTTAATATATTTTTTTCTTCTTTACTATAATATTCTTTTCCTTGATTTAAATATTTGTATCTCCAAATTATATGTCTTTCATAACTTGTATATTCATCTTCTTGCAAATCATCATAATTATATTCTACCTTAAATTGCATATTTTCAATTGATATAGTTAGATTACTCCATACCTTTTGCCCAGTTTTCTTAAATTCATCTCTTAACTTTTTTATTGAGTTATATAATATTTCTACAATTTTTAAATATTCTTGTTCTTCTATATTAAACTTACTTGGTATTTCATATACATTTATTGGATTTTTTTTTAAAATTCCTCTTGGTATATAATAGAAGAACAATTCACCTGTTTCTACATTTCCTAATCTATCTATAACTGATGAATATAAGTATAATTTATCCCATTTTTCTGGAATCATATAAAATAGTTTCTTTTGAATTTCCTCATATATTTCTTTCATTTTTTGCGTCGTATGCAACATATATTTTACCCTCTATTCTCAATAACTCATATTTCTTTCTATTTTTCTAACAAGCTTTCTCCTGTCATTTCTTTTGGTTTTTCTATATTCATTAGTTCTAATATAGTTGGTGCTAAATCTGCTAATTTACCTGATTTTAACTTTACGTTTTCTTTACTACTTACTAATATAAATGGTACTGGATTTACTGTATGAGCAGTATGTGGCTCTCCAGTTTTGTAGTCTATCATTTGTTCTGCATTACCATGGTCTGCTGTTATTAACAGATTTCCTTGTTTTTCTTCTATTGCTGAAACAACTTTTCCTACACATTCATCAATTGTTTCTATTGCTTTAATCGCTGCTGATAAATTTCCTGTATGTCCTACCATATCTGGGTTAGCATAATTTAATATTATACAGTCATATTTATCACTACTAATTGCTTCTAGCACTTTTTCTGTAACTTCTATTGCACTCATTTCTGGTTTCATATCATATGTTTCTACTTTTGGTGATGGTACTAATATTCTATCTTCTCCTTCATATTGTTTTTCTTCTCCTCCATTAAAGAAAAATGTTACATGTGCATATTTTTCAGTTTCTGCTATTCGTAGTTGAGTATATCCTTTTTTACTTAGAATTTCTCCTAATGTATTTTTTATTGGTTCTTTTTTAAATGCTATTTTTACATTTGGCATTGTTTCATCATATGATGTAAAACATACAAAATACAAATTTAAATCTTTAGTTTCAAACTCATTAAATTGTGAATCTACTAAACTTCTTGTTATTTCTCTTGCTCTATCTGGTCTAAAATTAAAGAATATTACAGAATCATTCTTAGAAATTGTTGCTATTGGTACTTCTCCATTACATATATTTGTTGGCTCTACAAATTCATCAAATACTTCCTTTTGATATGAACTTTCTATTGCTGAAATTGCACTTCCTGATTTATTTCCATTACCATTAACAATAGCATCATAACATTTTTTGACTCTTTCCCATCTTTTATCTCTGTCCATTGCATAAAATCTTCCAGAAATACTTGCTATTTTTCCTACACCTTTTTCTTTCATTTTTTCTTCTAATTTTGCTATATATCCTTCTGCTGATGCTGGCGGTGTATCTCTTCCATCTAAGAAACAATGTACATAAACATCTTCAAAATCTCTTCTTTTTGCCATTTCTAATAAAGCATATAAATGTCTATTATGACTATGCACTCCACCATCTGACACTAGACCTAATATGTGTAGTTTAGAATTGTTTTTCTTACAGTTTTCTATTGCTGATATAAATTCTTGATTTGTAAAGAAATCACCATCTTCTATTGATTTAGTAATTCTTGTTAACTCTTGATATATTATTCTTCCTGCTCCTATATTTGTATGACCTACTTCTGAATTTCCCATTTGTCCTTCTGGTAGGCCTACATTTAGTCCACTTGTATATATTTGCGTATGTGGATACTTTTTCATTAGTTTATCTATATTAGGTGTATTGGCTAATTTTACAGCATTTCCTGCTTCATTTTGATTATTGCCAAATCCATCTAATATCATTAACATTGTTACTTTATCTTTCATTTTTCAATATATGCATAGTTTTTACTATACATATTTCCTCCTTCTTATTCATATTTCTTTACGACATAATTTCTTTCTTTAATAAACTCATCTAAAGATATATATAAATCTTTAAATATATTAACTTTTATTTTTTCATCTAAATAATATGCTTTTGGTATAGTATATTTTCCTTCATCATTCAAAATAAATATCATAACACCCATAGCATCTTGTGAAACTATCCAGTATTCTCTTACTCCATATTTTTGATATAAATTCAACTTTTGCACTTGGTCTTTTCCAACTGTACTTGGCGATAATATTTCTATAATTAAATCTGGTGCTCCTAAAATATTTTTTTCTTTAATTTTATCTTCATCACAAACTACAAAAATATCTGGTTGTACCACATTGTGTTCTTTTTTATTATCCTTTTCTCCTGATATTTTTACATCTAATGGTGCAGAAAATACTTTACATTTTTTGCCTTTTAAATAATTCTTTATTTGATTGAAAATTTCCCCAGAAATTTCTTGATGAAATACACTTGGACTTTCCATTACAAATAGTTCACCATTTATTATTTCATATCTTTTTTCATCTGTAAATTTAAGCAAATCATCATATGAATATTTTTGCTTTTCTTCTTGAGCGTCTGACTTTTTTAATGCATTACTGTTCATATCTTTACCTTCTTTCATATATAATTTGCCCCCCATCTTTGAATAAATTTTGTTTTTAAGAATTATAATTTACAATTTTTGAAAATTCCTCTACTTTTAGACTTGCACCTCCTACTAAGCCACCATCAATATCTGACATTTCAAATAATTCTCCTGCATTGGAAGATTTTACACTTCCTCCGTACTGTATTATAACTCTTTCTGCCGTATTTTGTCCATATATTTGTCGAATTTTTTCTCTTATTGCTTTTATACTGTCATTTGCATCTTCCTTTGTTGCAGTTTTTCCTGTTCCTATAGCCCATATTGGTTCATATGCAATTATTGTATTTTCAACTTGCTCATTGCTCAATCCATTTAAAGCTTTTTCTGTTTGACTTGTTATGATTTCTTTTGTTTCTCCATTTTCCCTTTGCTCTAATGTTTCTCCAACACATACTATTGGTTTTAAATTATTTTCAAATGCTGATTTTACCTTTTTGTTTACAGTTTCATCATTTTCTGCAAAATATTGCCTTCTTTCTGAATGCCCTATAATAACATATTCAACTCCTATTGCCTTTAACATTTTTCCAGAAACTTCTCCTGTATATGCACCTGATTGTTCAAAGTGCATATTTTGCGCACCTATTTTGATATTTGTATTTTGTGCATTTAATAATGCATAAAATAAGTCTGTATATGGTACACATAGTATTACCTCATTTTGTGTTTTTTCTACCATTGGTGTTAGTTCTTGTATAAAATTTATAGCTTCATCTGGAAGCATATTCATTTTCCAATTTCCTGCAATTACTTTTTTTCTCATATTTAATTACATTCCTTCCTAGGCATACACTTATAATGTTCGCTTTTTGCCTTTTCTTTTAATTTTTCTTCTATAATTTTTAATAATTTATTCTTTGAATACTCTGTATAATCATTTATAAAGATATAATCAAATTGTTTTTGCAACTGCTGATTTTTTGAAAATTCTTCTAAATGTTCCTCTATTTCTTTTAATCGTTTTTTTTCTACATTTTCTGGTAAATTTCTTTTTCTTAATTCCACTTTTGCTCTTTCTAAATCATATGGAATCATATATATTGGAAATACATTTTTTGTAGCTTTTTTAAATTCATAAATTGTACTATAATGTAGTTCTGTTACTTGATTTTTATTAGATTGTATGTTTTGTTTTTTATATGCATATTTTTCATTTAAAAATTCAAAATCAACTGACAATTCTCCATTATCTTTTAATTTTTGAAACTCTTCATTTGTAACAAATATTTTATCAATTCCATTTATTTCATCTTTTCTTTTTGGTCTTGTTGTAACAATTGCTAAATTATTAAAATTTAGTTCTTGAGCGATTACATTTTTAAAAAAAGACTTTCCTACTCCAGTTACTCCCGATAATGTTATAATCATATTTAATACCTTTCTATAGTAGTTTTTGTATTATTACATATATTTTTTACTTTTTTAAAAATTTCTTCATAATTATAATACTTTGGAAATTTTGTTTTTCCATCTTGAATTAATTCAAAACATTTTTGTAATGGTAAATAAATTATTTCTTCTACTTCTTCTTTTTGGATTTTTATATCTGAGTTATTTCTTTTTAAACAGTAAAAATTAATAAAAAAATTTCTCTTTTTACTATTATCTTCAAAGATTAATGGAAAAGCTTGTTGTGTAAGTTTTATTACATTCATTGATTCTTCAATTTCAATACCTAATTCTTCTTTAAGTTCTCTTATTATTGCTTGAGTAGGCGTTTCTTGTCCATTAATATGCCCTGAACATAAATCTAATTTGCCTGGCGTAATTCCTTTTTTAGCTCTTTTTTCAATCAATACTTCATTTTTTTCATTTAATACAAAGCAAGTTACTCCACTAAGCCATATATCATTACTTATATTTTGCTCTTGTTTACTTTTTATCATTCCTTTTAAATTTCCATTTTTATCATATGCTTTATATAATATCTGGTTTTGTGGTTTTTTTATATTGTTCATAATTCTACTTCCTTTTTTATTTATCTTGCAAACATTCTATTCCTGGTAATTTTTTTCCTTCTAAAAATTCTAAAGAAGCTCCTCCTCCTGTTGATATATGGGTCATTTTATCTGCTAAATTTGCTTTTTCTACTGCTGCTGCGGAATCTCCTCCTCCTATAATTGTTGTTGCATCTATTTCAGATAAAACTTTTGCAATTGAATTTGTACCTACTGCAAATTGTTCAAATTCAAATAAACCTAATGGTCCATTCCATACTACTGTTTTTGCTTTTCTTATTTCTTCAGCAAATAATTTGATTGTTTCTTCGCCTATATCAAAGCCTTCCCAATCTGCTGGAATTTCTGTACATTTTACAGTTTTACTTTCAGTATTTTTGTCATATTCTTTTCCCACTTTTGTATCTACTGGTAATAAGAACTTTACTCCTTTTTGTTCTGCTTTTTGCATAAGTTCTCTTGCTAAATCTAATTTATCTATTTCACATATTGAATTTCCTACTTCATATCCTTGTGCTTTAAAGAATGTATATGCCATTCCTCCACCTATTATTAATGTATCTACTTTTTCTAATAAACTATCTATAACACCTATTTTGTCTGAAACTTTTGCTCCTCCTAAAATTGCTACAAATGGTCTTTCTGGATTTTCTATTGCATTTCCTAAAAATTTTAATTCTTTTTCTATTAAAAAACCTGAAACTGCTGGTAAAAATTTTGCAACTCCTTCTGTTGATGCATGTGCTCTATGTGCTGTTCCAAATGCATCATTTACATATACCTCTGCCATTGTTGATAATGCTTTTGCAAATTCAGGATTGTTATCTGTTTCTTCTCTATGAAATCTTACATTTTCAAGCAACATTATTTCTTTTTCTTGTAAATTTGCAGATAATTTTTTTGCACTTTCTCCTATAACGTCTTCTGCCATTTTTACTTCTGTTCCTAATAATTTTGATAATTCTTTTGCTACTGGTTTTAATGAATATTCTGGTTTTACTTCTCCTTTTGGTCTTCCTAAATGTGAACATAATATTATTTTACAATTATTGTCTAATAAATATTGTATTGTTGGAATAGCTGCTACTATTCTTGTATTGTCTGTGATATTTTGATTTTCATCCATTGGTACATTAAAATCACATCTTACTAATACTTTCTTTCCTTTTAAATCAATGTCCCTTACAGTTTTTTTGTTCATAATAAAAACCTCCTTATTTTTCTTACATTTTTTTCCTCTTTATTATTATACACTATATTTTTTAGACAATACCATTCTATAACAAAAAAACATACTTTTCAAGTATGTTTTTCTAGTTTTGTAAAAATATATTAATTAGTTTTTAGAAGCAATATAACATGCTAAATCTACTAATTTATTTGAATATCCCCATTCATTATCATACCAAGCAACTAATTTTACAAATGTGTCTGTTAACATTATTCCTGCTGTACTATCAAAAATTGATGTGTGTACATCACTTATAAAATCTGATGATACTACTGGTTCATCTGTATATTCTATTATTCCTTTAAATTCATTCTCAGAGGCTTTTTTCATTACTGCACAGATTTCTTCATAAGTAGTTGGTTTTTCTAAGTTACATGTTAAATCTACAACTGATACATCTACAGTTGGTACTCTAAATGCCATTCCTGTTAATTTTCCATTTAATGATGGAATAACTTTCCCTACTGCTTTTGCTGCTCCTGTTGAAGATGGAATTATATTTGCACTTGCTGCACGTCCACCTCTCCAATCTTTTTTAGATGCCCCATCTACTGTTTTTTGAGTTGCAGTTGTACTGTGTACTGTTGTCATAAGTCCTTCTTTTATTCCAAAGTTATCATTTATAACTTTTGCAAGTGGTGCTAAACAGTTTGTTGTACATGAAGCATTTGATACAATATTCATTTCTGGTTTATATTCTGTATGATTTACTCCCATTACAAACATTGGTGCATCTTTTGAAGGTGCACTTATTATAACCTTCTTAGCTCCTGCATCAATATGTGCTTGTGCTTTTTCCATTGTTGTAAATACTCCTGAACATTCTAAAACATATTCAACTCCTAATTCTCCCCAAGGAATATTTTTAGGATCCATTTCATTATATACTTTTATTTCTTTTCCGTTTACTACTAAATTTCCATTTTTTTCTTCTACTGTACCATTAAATCTTCCATGAACAGTATCATATTTAGTCATATATGCCATATAATCTGCTGTTATAAATGGGTCATTTATTGCTACTACTTCAACCTCCTCTTTTAATATTGCTGCTTGAAAAGATAAATTTCCTATTCTTCCAAATCCGTTAATTCCAATTTTTATTGACATTTTTTCCTCCTATCTACATATTACTATGTATTTATATTATTAACCTATTTTTTAAGGTAATTCAATTCTATATCAAAAATTATTACTTTTCAAGTATTACTTTTATTTTTTTCTATATTGTGTTACAATAGTAATTAAAATATAAGGAGTCAATATATGAAAAAAAATGTACCAATTGAAATTATAAATATTTTAAAAGAAACATATCCAGATGCTAAATGTAGCTTGGACTTTTCTACACCTTTTGAATTAGTTGTTGCTGTTATGCTTTCTGCACAATGTACAGATGAAAGGGTTAATTTAACAACTCCTGCTTTATTTAAACGTTGTCCAGATTTAAAAAACTATATTGATATCGATTTATCCGAATTAGAAAATTTAATACATTCTTGTGGATTTTATAAAAATAAGGCTAAAAATATTAAATTATGTGCTAAACAGGTTCTTGAAAATTTTAATGGAGAAGTTCCTAATTCAATGAATTCACTATTAACTTTAGCAGGAATTGGAAGAAAAAGCTCTAATGTGATTTTACTTGAAGTTTTTGGCATTGCAACAGGAATTGCAGTTGATACTCATGTAAAAAGAATTTCTAGACGTATTGGTCTTTCTAAAAATACAGTTCCTGAAAAAATTGAAATTGATTTATTAAAATTATTTCCTAACGAATATTTAAAAGATGTTAATCATTTATTTATTTGGCATGGAAGAAATATCTGCTCTGCACGAAATCCTAAATGTGCTTTATGCCCTATAAACTCACTTTGTGAAAAAAATTTATAATACTTTTTTATATAGCATATGTATATCACTTTTTCTATTGGTTATACTAGCTTTAGAGGTGATACTTTTGACAAATATAAATTGTTCATCAAATTGTATTTATCAAAATGATGGAAAATGCTCTTATGAGTTTATTGCCAAATCATCTTTAGCACCTAATTCTAATTGTGCTTATTTTATAGCACACCGCGAAGAAAAAGACTGAATTATTATTCAGCCTTTTTTGTTGTTTCTGCAACTGGATATACACTAACTTTCTTTTTATCTCTTCCTAGTCTTTCAAATTTTACTACTCCATCAACTAAAGCATATAATGTATCATCACTTCCAATTCCAACATTAGTTCCAGGATGCATTTTTGTTCCTCTTTGTCTCATCAATATATTTCCTGCTAGAACGAATTGTCCATCTGCTCTTTTTACTCCAAGACGCTTAGACTCACTATCTCTTCCGTTCTTAACATTACCTTGACCTTTTTTATGAGCCACTTTGTTTCACTCCTTTCGGTTTATTATCTATCTCTTTATTTTTAACTTTCATAATTTTATTATGATACTTTTATTGATGTAATTTCAACCTTTGTATATGGTTGTCTATGTCCTTGTTTTCTTCTATAATTCTTTTTTGGTTTCATTTTGAAAACAATTATTTTTTTTGATTTACCGTGTGCAACTACTTTCCCTTCAACTTTTGCACCTTTTACATATGGAGCTCCTACTTGTACTTTTCCATCTTCTGATATTAACATTACATTTTCAAATGTAATTGTTTTTCCTTCTTCTGCTTCCATTTTTTCAAAAAATACTACATCTCCTTGTGCTACTTTGTATTGCTTTCCACAGCTTTCAATTATTGCGTACATCTAAAATGCACCTCCCTTATATGTATACTCGCTAATCCTTTTTTAAAGGTAGTTAATTATTTCATAACATTTTTTACCTTGACTAAGCGGATTACAGTTATTTATTTTAACATATTATCTTGGTAAAGTCAATCCTCATTTTTAATATTTTCTTGCTTCTTCATATTCCAATCTTATTCACTGTTTCATAACTTTTATAAGTATCATCATCATCAATAAATAAGCATTCTGGTGATTTAAAAATTTTTCTTTTCTATTCATCTGCTAATATATATGGTGCACCTGTTTCGCCATTTCCTTCTTTTACTTTTATTCCCTGTTTCAATTTTAATACTGGTCTACAACACATTCCCTTGTAAGTAAAATCATGAGCAGCTAATGTATCCCCCCACATTACCCATATATTATTAGTTCCACACAATGAAGCAAAAGGCCAAATACCATTATTAAAAATGAAATTTGTATATTTCTTTGCTTCAACTGTAGTACCTAAAGAATATGATAATTCATCCATTGTTGGACTTCCCGTACATGAAAGTGCAAATCTATCATCTACATACTTAATCCAATTCGATTCTGTCTTCAAGAAATCTACCCAACTGCTAGCACTTGCATTAGTATTTTTCATCGGCTCTCCACCTGGCCATGAAGTCGAAACAGCTGCTGTTGTAATTAAATATACATAATCATCTTTAATATAAAAAACTCTCCAACTATTTATTCCTCCCATATTATATTGAACATATTTTCCTCTTCCTGTATTAGTATCAACTAACTCATTTTTTAACTCATTAATAA
>CANRBL010000039.1 GCA_947628835.1 uncultured Clostridia bacterium
CTATTTCCATAAAATTGCGTAGAATTTCTAAAGCTTTTCCAATCACATTCGTCATTCCATTCAAATTCTTATATTTCTATGCTTTTAACACTATTTTTATATAAAACCATTAACTTGTAACGTTACAATATATATTTATACAAAAAAAATATTGATATTTAGGCAAAAATGTAGTAAAATATACCAAAAAGTAAAAAGGAAAATAAAGATTAATGATAGATAATAAAAAAATAATACCTAAAAAATTAGAAAAAGGGGACACAATAGGAATCATAGCACCGTCAGACCCTGTATTAAAAAAAGACATAGAAGAAATAAATAATTCAATAACTTTAATGGAAAAAAGTGGATTTAAAATAGAATTAGGAAAAAACATATTTTCAAATAAACTAGGATACAGTGCAACACCAGAAGAAAAAGCGCAAGACATAAATTATATGTTTGAAAACAAAAACATAAAAGCAATATTTTGTGCCAAAGGAGGTTGCAATTCAAACTCTACATTTGACTATATAGATTATAAAAAAATAGAAGAAAATCCCAAAATTATATGTGGATTTAGTGACTCTCATTCAATTTTAAATGCAATAACTTTAAAAACGGGATTAATAACATTTTATGGCCCAACATTCAAATCATTAACAAGTTGGGAAACAGACTATGGGTATAAGGAAGTTATAAAAAGATTTGTAGACTGTAGTTTAGAATTAGGAACAAAAGATGATGAATATATAACCATACAAAATGGACAAGTGGAAGGAGAACTAATAGGAGGAAATTTAAGTTTAACAAACAATATGATAAATGGAAAATATAAATTAAATTTTGAAAACAAAATACTATTTTTTGAAGATTTAGGTTGGGAATCAGAGCCATCAATGATAAGTAATTATTTATATAATATGAAACAAAATGGAGTATTCGAAAAAATAGTAGGTATGTGGATAGGTAGTTATGAACACGAAACAAATATAGCATTAGAAAAAATAGTTCAAGATACAATAGGAGAAGAATATAAATTTCCAATTATAAAATCAAACAACTTTGGTCATATAGACAAAAAAACAGTAATTCCAATAGGAAGTATGGCAAGAATAGATACTAAGAAAAAATATAAAATAGAATTAATAGAAAATTGTGTAAAATAGGAAGATGAGATGTTGTAATAATGTATGAAACGTGGGAAGAATTAGAAAATTCAATACAGAACTGTAAAAAATGTAAATTATTTCAAAACAGAACTAATATAGTATTTGGGACCGGAAATAAAGAAGCTGATTTAATGTTTATAGGAGAAGGACCAGGAGCAGACGAAGATTTGCAAGGTGAACCATTTGTTGGAAAAGCAGGAAAACTGATGAATATGGCATTTTTAGCATTAGGAATAAAAAGAGAAGAAGTATATATTGCAAATATTGTAAAATGTAGACCGCCATCAAATAGAAATCCAGAAGAAGATGAAGCTGTAGCATGCTTAAATTATTTAAGAAATCAAGTAATACTTGTAAAACCAAAAATCATAGTATTACTAGGAAGTGTTGCACTTAAAAATATATTAGGAAAAGAGTATGGTATTACAGCAAGTAGAGGAAAATGGATAGAAAAAAAAGGAATATGGTATATGCCAACATGGCATCCAGCGGCTTTACTTAGAGATGATACAAAAAAGATAGATTTTATAAAAGATTTAAAATTAGTTTTAAATAAAATCAGTGATATTTAGCTTGAAAGAGTAAAAAGCTTTCATAAATTATGTGTGCCTATGAGCGAAGCAAGAAATGAATCAATTAAGAAGAAAGGAAAGTGACAGAATGAAAGATAGAATAATAAAATTTTTAGCATATAATGGAAGAATATCAATAATATGTGCAGAAACTACTGAATTAGTAGAAAAAGCAAGAAAAATACACGAGTGTAGTCCAACAGCAATTGCAGCATTTGGAAGAGTACTTACAATGACAGCAATAATGGGAACAGAAATGAAAGGAAGTAAAGACAAATTAACTGTACAAATAAGAGGTAATGGAGAAATAGGTACAATTATTGTAACCACAAATAATTTTCCAAAAGTTAAAGGTTGCGTATCAAATCCAATTGTGGATATACCATTAAATGAAGATGGAAAATTAGATGTTGGAAAAGCAGTAGGAAATGAAGGATTTATAAATGTAGTTAAAGATATAGGCTTAAAAGAGCCTTATATAGGAATATGTCCATTAGTTTCAGGAGAAATTGCAGAAGATTTTGCAAATTATTTTGTAACTTCTGAGCAAAGGCAATCTGCTGTGGCGTTAGGAGTTCTAGTAAACAAAGATGGCGTAAGAAAAAGTGGAGGATACCTTATAAATCCTTTGCCAGATGCAACAGAAGAAGATATAAGTAAGGTAGAGCAATCTATTTTTAAAGCAGGTGCAATATCTAAAATGTTAAACAAAAATTTAAGCCTAATGGAAATTGCAAAATTAGTAACAGGAGATGAAAATGTACAAGTAATTTGGGAAAATATAACACCTATATATGAGTGTGATTGTAGCAAACAAACAATGGCAGAGGGTTTAGCAACAATTGGTAAAGAGGAAATAAAAGATATTATAGAAAAAGATGGAAAAGCAGAACTTATTTGTCATTTTTGCAATAAAAAATACGAATTTTCAAAAAGTGAATTAGAAGAAATATTAAATCAAGAATAATGGAGGAAAGATTGGAACTTAAAGGAGAAATAGAAGATATAATATACCAAAATGAGGTAAATGGTTATTTAATTGCAAATTTAGAAACAGAGCAAGGAGAAATAACAATTGTTGGATATATACCATTTGTTAATGTAGGAGAAACACTAAGAGTAACAGGAAATTATGTAGAACATAAAGAATATGGGTTGCAATTTAAAGTAGAAACATTTGAAAAATTAATGCCAGAAACATTATCAGCACTTGAAAAGTATTTAGCAAGAGGAAATGTAAAAGGTATAGGAAAGGCAATGGCTAAAAAAATAATAAAAGCATTTGGAGAAGAAACAATACATATATTAAAATTTGAACCTCATAAATTAGCAACAATAAAAGGAATATCAGAAGAAAAAGCAAAAGAGATGTCAGAAAATTTTGTAGAAAATTGGGAAGTATGGCAAATAGTAGGATTTTTAGAAAGATTTGGAATAGGTGCAGAAAATGCTAAAAAAGTTTTTAATTTATTTGGCGTAAATGCAATAGAGAAAATAGAGGAAAATCCATATTTATTAGTTGATATAACATCAGGAATTAACTTTAAGCAGATTGATAAAATGGCAATGGATTTAGGAATATCATTTGATAATGACAAAAGAGTAAAGAGTTGTATAAAATATAGTTTATTGCAAATAGCAGTAAATGGCAATTGTTGTGTAATAAAGCAAAATTTAATACAATTTGTAAAGCAGATGATAGGTGTAGAAGAAGAAACCATTGAAAACAATATAATAAATTTAAATGTAGATAATCAAATTTATATTGAAAAAAGAGATGATGATGTAGAATGGGTATATTTATACTATTTCAATAAAGTGGAAAATCAAATTGCACAAAGAATAATAGGTCTTAAAAATTACAAAAATATAAAAAGAGTTAATAAAATAGAAAAAGAAATAGAAAAAGTAGAAAAAATGCAGAAAATAACATTATCAGAAAAACAAAAAGAAGCAATACAAGAAATAAATGAGAATAATGTAACAATTATTACAGGAGGACCAGGAACAGGAAAAACAACAATAATAAAAAGTATAATAGATATATATAAATCCAAGGGATATAAAATGGTATTATGTGCCCCAACAGGGAGAGCAGCAAAAAGAATGACTGAAACAACAGGAGAAAAAGCCTGTACTTTGCATAGATTATTAGAAATAGGAAAAATAGATGAAGATTCATTATATATAAATAATGAAGACTATGAAGGAACACCAATAGATGGAGATGTTATAATTGTTGATGAGCTTTCTATGGTAGATATGTTTTTAATGAATTTTCTTTTAAATTGTATATATAAAGGGACAAAACTTGTATTAGTAGGAGATTGTGATCAATTACCATCTGTTGGCCCAGGAAGTGTTTTAAAAGACTTAATAAATTCAGAAAAATTAAAAACAGTTCATTTAGATAAAATATTTAGACAAGCAGCAAAAAGTAAAATAATATTAAATGCACATAGAGTAAATAATGGATTGGATTTTGTAAAAAAAGGTGATGAAGAATTATCTGAAGATACAAATGATGATTTTTTCTTTATAAGTGAAACAAGTCAAGAAAATATGTTAAAACAAGTAATTTCATTATGTACAGGAAGATTGCAAAATTTTGGAAATTATGACTTTTTTCAAAATATGCAAGTTTTGACACCAACCAAAAAAGGAATTTTGGGAACAAAAGAATTAAATAAATCTCTCCAACAATTTTTAAATCCACATAAAGAAGGAAAGGAAGAAAAGGAAAACATAACTGTTACATATAGAGTTGGAGATAGAATAATGCAAGTTAAAAATAATTATGATATTTATTGGGAAAAAGAAGTGGAAAAAAATGAAAATGGTAGTGGAGTATTTAATGGTGAAATGGGGACAATTCTGAAAATTGATAATAAAGATAAGGTTATGAAAATAAAATTTGATGATGAAAAGATTTGTTGGTATGATTTTAAAGATTTAGAACAAATAGAACATAGTTATTGTATAACAATACATAAAGCACAACGGAAGTGAATTTGATGTTGTAATTATGGTTGTTCCACCTTCATACCCAATGTTACTTACACGAAATTTATTATATACAGGATTGACTAGAGCAAAAAAATTGCTAATAGTGGTAGGAAATCCTAAAACATTGGGATTTATGATAAAAAATGTTGATAGCAAAAAAAGAAATACAGGATTAGAATATAAATTAAAGCAATTGTAGAGAAGTTTTATTCTTCTTCTACAATTGCTTTTACTACATTATATATCATTTTTTGTTTTTCTGGAGTACATTTATTTAAGAGTTCAGAAAATTCTTGATTTAAGTAGTTTGCTTGTTCATTTGAAGCACCACTTAAAATATACCCTTCTGAAACTTCTAAAATATTGCAAATTTGAGTTAGTCTTTTTAAATTAATGTGAGAATAACCTCTTTCAACTCTACTTAAAAATGCAATAGAAATATCTATTTTTTCACATAGTTCTTCCTGAGTAAGATTTTTTGCTAGTCTAGCTTTTCGTAATCTAGAACCAATAACACTATAATCTAATGCCATATATTATCACCTTCCTTGTTGAAATATAGCATTTTATATGGAAAGTTAACAGAAACCGCAAGATAAAGCATAAACATATGAGTTTAAATGCAATGAAAAAACATTGCAAAATTCGACATATATTTTTTTATATTTTTTGCAAAAATTTACATTTGCATTCAAAAACTTTAAATTTTTATTATATTTAAGCTATATAGTTACTGATATAGATAGTGTATTTAAAGAAAAACAAAGAAAATTAGATAATAATAGAGAAAAAAAGAGAATATAATGTCAAAATTAGGAACAAAAAGGAAAATTGTGGCAAAGTTAATAAAAAATGTTTATATTTTATGTATATTACATTTGAAAATGGTAAAAATAAGTAGTATAATAAAGACATCTGTGTATTGAATTTTATATAATTAAAAAGTTAGTATAACTTTCCTTTATATAAAATGTAAACATTTAAATATAGAAGCATATACATTAAGAAATGAAACTTTTATTAATAAAAGGAGTGTGAATATATATCATAAAGAAGAAACTTAAATTTTACACAAAAGAAGTTTCTAAAATTTTAATCATAATTTTATTTGGGTTAAGTATAATAAATACAATAATATTATTAAAATATACTCCAATGTACAAAGTAAGTATAGAAGGAGAAAATGTAGGATATATAAAAAATAAACAAGAATTGGAAGACAAAATTAACACACAGATATTGCAAAGTAAAGAAGAAAACTTGGTAAGTGTAAATTTAAAAACAAATCCAACATATGAATTAAAATTAGTAAGCAAAGATGAACCAACAAGTGAAGAAGAAATATTAATAGCATTAAAAGAAAAAACATTAAAAACATACAAATTTTACTCAGTAACTCTAGCAGATGTAAATCAAGCATATGTAGACACAATAGAAGAAGCTGAAGAAGTAGTAAATAAAATAAAAGAAGAATACAATCAAGATTTAGAATTAGACTTAAAAATTATTGAACAATATACAGAGAATAAAGAAGAAGTAAAAAATACATCAATAGAAGTAGCAAAGCAAAATATAGAAAATGTTATAGAAAAAAAATTAGATGATGAAAGTATAGCAGTGATAAATTCTATAAGATTATCAGTTTTGCCAATAAATGGTACAATAACATCAAGATATGGAGCAGTAAGCAGAATAAGAGTGTCTACACATACTGGGTTAGATATAGCAAATGTAACAGGAACAAATATTAAGGTAGTAGCAAAAGGAACAGTATCATTTGCTCAAAAAAGTGGTTCTTATGGAAATTTAGTTAAAGTAAATCATGGAAATGGAGTAGAAACATGGTATGCACATTGCAGTAAAATATATGCAAAGGTTGGTCAAGAGGTAAAAGCAGGAGATATTATTGCAGCAGTTGGTTCTACTGGAAATTCAACAGGACCTCATTTACATTTTGAAATAAGAATAAATGGTAAAACAGTAAATCCTCAAAATTATATGTATAAATAAAAAATTAAATAAGCCTAAGATTTTCTTAAAATTTGCATTTAATAGATTTCTTAGTCGTATGAGTGTAAGCGAATTACGGATAAGTTATGCATTAGAAAAATCTTAGGCTTTTTATATAATAGGAAACTCTAATTTCGCAATTCTAAGTGAAAAAAATATATATTTTATAAAAAGTTTAATTAGAAGTAATTTCATTTGCAGTTTCTTGAGAAATGTATTTATATTTAACCATTCTTTCTAATACTTGAGCTTGTCTTTGTTTAGCAAGTTCTGGATTTTTTGTAGGAGAGTAAACAGAAGGTGCATTAGGAATACCAGCAAGCATAGAAGCTTCGTCCAAAGTTAAATCAATAGGGTCTTTTTGATAATAGCCATTACTAGCTTCTTTTATACCATAAAAACCATCTCCAAAGTAAGATGTATTAACATAAAACGTAAAAATTTCATCTTTAGAATAATTTTTTTCCAAATCAATAGAAGCAAATATCTCTCCTAGTTTACGAGAAAGTGTTTTTTCCTGTGAAAAAAATACATTTTTAGCAACCTGTTGAGTAATGGTGCTACCGCCTTCTTTTAAAGAATGTTTACTTAAATTAGTATAAAAGGCTCTTGCAATAGAAATAAAATCTAATGCACCATGATTGTAAAAACGGTGATCTTCAACAGCAATTACAGCATTGATATAATCTTTAGACAAATTACTAAAAGGTACAAAATTTTCATTAGTGGTTATTTCAGATATTCTGTTTAAAAATCTTTTTTCTTTTAAAGCATTAGAATAACTATTAAATCCGATTATTCCAAAAATAAAAGTCATTATAATTCCAATAATAAATAAAAATAAAATAAATTTAAATAAAAATCTTTTAAAAAACTTCATATATTACTCCATAAATTTATTACATTTATATTATATAGTAAATTATTTTTTTTGGCAATAAAAACTTGATTTTTACCTAAAAAGTATGTATAATTTTAAGGAAAAAATGTCAAAAAATAAAAAAATGAATAAAATATTATGGTAAGCAAAAAATGAAAGGATTGTGAAAAAAATGGAAGATGTAATAGCTGTTGTAATAGCAGCAGGTAAAGGCACCAGAATGAAATCAAAAAATTCCAAATTAATTCAAAAGATATATGGTAAAGAAATAATAAAAAGAGCAGTAGAGAATGTAGAAAATGCAGGAATAAAAGATATAATAACAGTTGTAGGGTACATGAAAGAACAGGTAAAAGATGTATTAAAAGATAGGGTAAAATATGTAGAACAAGACGAAGCATTAGGAACAGGTCATGCAGTAATGCAAGCCATAGAATATTTACAAGGAAGAAAAGGAAAAGTAGTAGTATTATGTGGAGATGTTCCAATACTAAGACCAGAAACAATTTCAAGATTAATAAATAAATCAATAGAAAATAAAGAGTCAGCTACATTATTAACAGCAATATATGATGAACCAACTGGATATGGAAGAATAATAAGAGACGAAGGAGGAAATGTAGAAGCAATAGTAGAAGAAAAAGATGCATCAGACGAGCAAAAAAATATAAAAGAAATAAATGCAGGAATATATTGTTTTGATATAGAAGTGTTAATAGAAGCATTAAAAGAAATAAAACCTAATAATGCACAAGGAGAATATTATTTAACAGATGTAATAGAAATAATTGGAAATAAAGGGTTGCGAACAGGAGCTGTAATTGTAGAAGATAATACTGAAATTTTAGGAGTAAATGATAGAATGCAATTACAAATGTTAACAAAAATTTTGCAACATAGAATAAATACGTATCATTTATTAAATGGAGTAACAATTGAAGATATAAATAGTACATATATATATGATGATGTAAAAATAGGAATGGATACAGTAATTCATCCAAACACAACAATAAAATGTGATGTAGAAATAGGTGAAAATTGTGAACTTGGACCAAATTCATATATAAGGGAAGGGTGTAAAATAGCAGATAATGTAAAGATAGGAAGTTTTGTAGAAATCAAAAAAGCAATAATTGGAGAGGGAACTAAAGTACCACATTTATCATATATGGGAGATTGTGAAATAGGAAGTAACACAAATATTGGTTGTGGTTCTATAACATGTAATTATGATGGATTTAACAAAAGCAAAACAATAATAGGAGATAACTGCTTTATTGGTTCAAATACAAATTTTGTAGCACCAGTAAAAATAGGAAATAATTCTTTTATTGCTGCAGGTTCTACAATAACAGAAGATGTACCAGAAGATAGCCTTGCTATAGCAAGACAAAGGCAGACAAATAAAGAAGGTTGGAATAAAAAATAAAAAAAAGGCTTGTATATATGTCGAATATTGTGGTATAATAACAAAAGTGTCAAAAAAAGGGAGGAAATTAAATGAAAGAATATTTAAGAAAGACAAAAATTGTAGGAACAATAGGACCAGCAAGTGAAAACAGATTACAAGAATTATTTGAAGCAGGATTAAATGTGTGTAGAATAAATTACTCACATGGAAGTTGGGATGAACAATCAGAAAAAACTGAAGAGATAATCAGATTAAGAAAAGAATTAGATTTACCAATTGCATTGCTTTTAGATATGCAAGGACCAGAAATCAGAACAGGAATGTTAGTTACAGGAAAAAATGATAAGATACAATTAGAAGACGGACAAAAATTTACATTAGTAAATGAAGATATAATAGGAGATAAAGATAGAGTAAGTGTATCATATAAAGAATTGTACAAAGATGTAAAGCCAGGTTCACCTATATTAATAGATGACGGAGCAATACACTTAGTTGTTGATGAGATAGTAGAAAAAGATATAGTATGTACAGTAGTACATGGAAATGGATTGGGAAGTAGAAAAACAATGAATTTACCAGGAACAGCAGTTAGACTTCCAGCATTAAAGGAAAAAGATATAAATGATTTAAAAACAGCATGTGAACATGATTATGATTATGTGGCAATATCTTTTGCAAGAAATACTGATGATATAGCACAAGTAAGAAAGGTATTAGATGAAAATGGTGGAAAGGACATAAAAATTGTAACTAAAGTAGAAAATGTAGAAGGGTTACAAAATATGGAACAAATTGTAGAACATGCAGATGTTCAAATGATTGCTCGTGGAGATATGGCTACAGAAACAGACTTTACTGAACCACCAGTTATGCAAAAGAAATTTATAAAATTATCAAATAAAGCAAATAAACCAGCAATTACAGCAACACAAATGTTAGAATCAATGACTCATCAACCATTACCAACAAGAGCAGAAGCAAGTGATGTTGCAAATGCAATTTATGATAGAACAAGTGCAATAATGCTTTCTGGAGAATGTGCAATGGGAGATTATCCAGTAGAATGTGTTAAAACAATGGTAAAAATAGCTAAAAGAGTTGAACCAGAAATTAATTATTGGAAAAGATTTGACCAAAATGATGATTATGAATTAAAAGATTTAGATGATAAAATTGCATATTCATCATGCGTTACTGCAAAAAATATGGAAGCAGATGCTATAGTATGTTATACACATACAGGAGATTCAGCAAGAAAATTAGCAGGATTAGGAGCAGGATGCCCAATTCTTGCAATAACAGATAATAGAAGAACATTCTATCAATTAGCAATGGCATGGAATGTTACACCTATACTTGTAGAAAATGAACCCAATATAGATGCAACAATTGAAAAAGGAATACAAAAATTACAAGATAAGCAAATTCTTGAAAAAGGAGATATAGTTGTAGTCTCAGGTGGAGCAAAAATGTTACCATCAGAAGAAAATAGCAAAATAATAGGTGGAGTAATGACAGTGTAATAAAAATAACAACTATTAACAAAGTGGGCATTTTGCAATAACAATATAATATTGCAAATGTCCACTGTTATTATATTATAGGAAAGTTCTCCGAATTTCCTATAATATAATGTTAGAGCTTTTGAATTTGTTTTATAATAATTTAGAAAGGAGGTACTAGCAAAGCTAGTAGAAAGAAAATGGATAAAAGTAAAAAAATTGAACCACGAACTTTACCTGGATTTATGGAATTATTACCAGAAAGTCAAATAAAATTTAATGAAATAAAAAACACAATAAAAAATGTATATGAAAGATATGGATTTTTGCCATTAGATACACCAATAATTGAAGATTCAAAAATACTTTTAGCAAAAGCAGGAGGGGAAACAGAAAAACAAATATATAGATTTAACAAAGGAGAAAATGATTTATGTTTGCGTTTCGATTTAACAGTACCACTTGCAAAATATGTATCACAATATCAAAATGAATTAACTTTTCCATTTAGACGTTATCAAATAGGAAAAGTATATAGGGGAGAAAAGCAACAAAGGGGTAGATTTAGAGAATTTTATCAATGTGATATTGATATAATTGGAGATGAAACATTAAGTATAATAAATGATGCTGAATTACCAAGTATCATATATAATGTATTCAAAGAATTAAATTTTGGTAAGTTTACAATATGTATAAATAATAGAAAAATATTAAATGGTTTATTTCAAAGCTTAAAATTGCAAGAAAGTGCAACAGATATTTTAAGAATAATTGATAAAATTGATAAAATCGGAAAAAGTGAAATAGTTAATGAAATGAAAAAAATTGAGGTAGACGAAGAAAGTATTGATACTATTTTAAAGTTTATATCAATAGATGGAACAGTGCAAGAAAAATTTATGAAGTTACAAGAGTTAAATATTGAAAATGATTTATTCATAGAAGGAATTACAGAATTACAAGAAGTAGTAAAATACATAAAAATGTTTGGCGTTCCAGAAGAATATTTTTGTATTGATTTAAAGATTGCTAGAGGATTAGATTATTATACAGGTACAGTATATGAAACATTTTTAGATGAATATAAAAATTTAGGTAGTGTTTGTTCAGGAGGTAGATATGATAATTTAGCAGAATATTATACTGATAAAAAACTTCCTGGAGTAGGAATATCAATAGGGTTAACTCGTTTATTCTATCAATTGAATGAAATAAATTTGATAAACAGTAATAAATCATCTATTTCTAATATATTAATAATTCCAATGGAAGAAAAATATATGGAGGAAAGTATTAATGTTGCTACATATCTTAGAAATAATGATGTTAGTACAGAACTTTATATAAATGATAAAAAAATTAAACAAAAAATGAAATATGCAGATAAATTAAAAATACCATATGTTTTAATAATTGGAGAAGATGAAGTTGAATCAAAATTATATACTTTAAAAAATATGATTACAGGAGAACAAGAAACATTGAAAGTAGAGGAAGTAGTAAAAAAATTAAATGTTAAAGATTAGTGATAAAAGGCTAGATTAAGAAAATCCAGCCTTTTCTATTTTATTTATTAGTATTAAAAATTTCATTAATAAAATTTTCAAGTTTTGAGCTTGTTTTATAAACTACTTCATTAGAATAATTTTCATCTTCTTCATCATAATTATTTATAGTTTTAATATCTACTATATTAGCTGTTGTTGTGTCATCAATAGAAAAATCATCAAAAGCAGTTAATTCAAAAATGTTTCCATTTGCTTGATGTATAGTAACAATAGGACAACCTTCAAAGTAATCTCCATCTCCAATTTCATCATAGAAATTAGTATATGGTTCACAATTACTGATTTCATCTAAAAAAATGTTAATAGTGTTAATATCATTAATAGTTACAGGTTCTAAATATGTACCATCATATGAATCATTTTGATTATCTGCAATTTCAATTTCCATATATGAAATTGAATCAAATATATTATTAGACTTAGAACTATTAGAGTTTGAAACGTTATTTGATGAGTTGTTAGATGTGCTATTATTAGTACTATTATTTAAAGTATTAGATGATGTTGTTTCATTTTTTAGTTGATTTACAGAACTTTGCAAATTATCAACACTATCTTGTAATGAAATTACTTCTTGATCAGATAAATTTTTTTGTTCATAAATAGTATAGATAGCAAATCCCATTATAGCAATAATTATTAGTGCTATAATCAATAAAGCAGTAGAAAAGCTTATTTTTATTGGTTTCTTATCTTCCATAATTCACCTCCTCTTTTGTAAAATATATAAAAATATATTAACATATGTATTAAAGATAAGTCAATAGTAATAAAAATAGTAATTGTAGAATAGTTATTTGAAAAATAGCAAAAAAATCATAAATTCGATTTTTATGTATAAAATTTTCCTTATTTGTAATAATAAGATTATAATAAGAAAATAAGGAGGAAATATACATGAAAGCAACTGGAGTTGTAAGAAGAATAGATGATTTAGGTAGAGTAGTTATACCAAAAGAAATAAGAAAAACATTGAGAATAAAAGAACGGAGACCCACTTGAAATATTTACAGACAGAGAAGGTCAAGTAATATTAAAAAAATATTCTCCAATAGGAGAACTTTCTGAATTTGCAATAGGATATGCAGAAACATTATCAAAAACAACAGGACATATAGCATGTATAACAGATAAAGACACTGTTATAGCGGTATCAGGAGGTTCAAAAAAAGAATTTTTAGAACAAGGAATAAGTGAAGAGTTAGAACAACTAATGGAAGACAAAGAAGTATATACAAGTAAAGATAATAGTGGTGTGGCTATGCCAATAACAAAAAATGACAACAAAGAAAGAAAATATAACGCACAAGTTGTATATCCAATTATATCAAATGGAGATACAATTGGAACTGTAATACTTATGTCGAAAGAAGCGGATACAAAAATGAATGAAGTAGAGAATAAAGTTGCACAATCAGCCGCAACGTTTTTAGGAAGTCAAATGGAAATTTAGTTAAAATAGTAAAAAAGCAAGGTTATAGCCTTGTTTTTTTTTGATTTTAGGTATATAATAGGAAAAAAATTGAGGAGTGATGATATGAAAGTAAGCAAAGAAGAATTATTACATATTGTAAATTTAGCTCATTTAGAATTAAAAGAAAATGAGATAGAACAATATCTTTTACATTTACAAGACATATTAAATTTTGCAAATATAGTAAATAATGCACCAGTGGATGAATTAGATATAACAGTAGGAGCAAATGAAGCAAAAAATGTATTTAGAAAAGATGAAATAAATATATTTGAAGATAATGAAGCATTATTAAAAAATGCAGTAAGTCAAGAACTTAATATGTTTAAAATACCAAAAGTTATAAGCTAATAGTATAATACATAGAAAAAAAGATAATTATGTATTGTATAAAACTGAAATTCTTATTAGCAAGAAAATATTATCAAGGTAAGTCAAGGAGGAAATTAAATGAGTAAAGAAGAAATTGTAAATCTTACTGTACATGAATTACAAGAAAAATTAAAGAATAAAGAGATTACAATCACTGAAATAACAGAAGCATATGTAGACAGAATAAATGAAAAAGAAGAAAATGTACAAGCATTTATTACAACATTAACAGATGAGGCAATACAAAATGCAAAAGAAAAGGAAGAGAAAATAGAAAAAGGGGAATTAACAGGAGAATTTGCAGGAATTCCAATAGGAATAAAGGACAATATATGTATAAAAGGAACAAAAACTACATGTGCATCAAAAATGTTAGAAAATTTTGTATCACCATATGATGCAACAGTAATAGAAAAATTAAATAATGAAAATATGATATATTTAGGAAAATTAAATATGGATGAATTTGCAATGGGAGGCTCAACAGAATATTCATATTTCAAAAAGACAAGAAATCCTTGGAATTTGAATAAAGTACCAGGTGGTTCTTCAGGGGGAAGTGCAGCAGCAGTAGCAAGTAATATGGTACCATGGGCATTAGGTAGTGATACAGGAGGAAGTATACGTCAGCCAGCAAGTTTTTGTGGGGTAGTAGGATTAAAACCAACATATGGATTAGTTTCAAGATATGGTTTAGTAGCATTTGCATCTTCGCTTGACCAAATAGGACCTATTACAAAAGATGTAAGAGATTCAGCAATGTTATTGAATTTAATTGCAGGACATGACAAAAAAGATACAACATCAAGTAATATAGAAAAGAAAGATTATACAAAATCATTAAAAAATGATGTAAAAGGATTAAAAATAGGAGTTCCAAAAGAATTTTTTGGAGAAGGTATAAATAAAGAAGTAAAACAAAGTTTAGAAAATGCAATAAATAAATATAAAGAGTTAGGTGCTGAAGTAGAAGAATTTTCATTGGATATAGCAGAATATGCGTTAGCAACTTATTATATAATTGGTTGTGCAGAGGCAAGTTCTAATTTAGGAAGATTTGATGGAATACGATATACATATAGAACAGAAAAATTTGATAATTTAAAAGAATTATACAAAAAAACAAGAAGTGAAGGATTTGGCTCAGAAGTAAAAAGAAGAATAATACTAGGTACATATGTATTATCATCAGGATACTATGATGCATATTACAAAAAAGCACAACAAGTTCGTACATTAGTAATGAAAGAATTTAATAAAGGTTTTGAAAAATATGATGTAATATTAACACCAACATCACCAACAGTTGCATTTGATATAGGTTCAAAATCAAATAATCCATTAGAAATGTATTTAGCTGATATATGTACAGTATCTGTAAATATTGCAGGATTACCAGGAATTTCAATTCCATGTGGAGTAGATAGTCAAGGAATGCCAATAGGAATGCAGTTAATAGGAAATAAATTCTGTGAAGAAACAATATTAAATGCTGCATATGCTTTTGAACAAGCCATAAAATTTAGAGAAAATTATAAACCAGAATATAAGAAATAGATGCAAGGAGGAAATTAAATGTCAAGAGAAGATTATGAAGTTGTAATGGGACTTGAAGTTCATGCAGAACTTTCAACAAAAACAAAGATTTTTTGTAGTTGTCCAACAAAATTTGGAGCAATGCCAAATACTCAAACATGTCCAATATGTATGGCAATGCCAGGAACACTTCCAGTATTAAATGAGAAAGTAGTAGAATATGCAGTAAAAGCTGGACTTGCAACAAATTGTGAAATATCAAGAGATAGTAAAAATGATAGAAAAAATTATTTTTATCCAGATTTACCAAAAGCATATCAAATATCTCAATATGATAAACCATTATGTATAGAAGGATATGTAGAAATAGAAAAAAGTAATGGAGAAAAGAAGAAGATTAGATTAGAAAGAATACATATAGAAGAAGATGCTGGAAAATTAAATCATGATGAATTTGGTGGAGGAAGTTTAGTAGATTTAAATAGAGCAGGAGTTCCTTTAATAGAAATAGTTTCAAAGCCAGATTTAAGAAGTAGTGAAGAAGTTGAACAATATTTAAGAAAGTTAAAGTCAATATTAGAATACATAGAGGTTTCAGATTGCAAAATGCAAGAAGGTTCACTTCGTGCTGATGTTAATGTATCAGTAAGGAAAAAAGGTGATGAAAAACTTGGAACACGTACAGAAATGAAAAATATGAATTCATTTAGAAGTATTACAAGAGCAATTGAATATGAGGTACAAAGACAAATTGATGTTATAGAAGATGGGGGAAAAGTAGAACAAGAAACTTTAAGATGGGACGACGTATCAGGCAAAACTTTTTCAATGAGAGATAAAGAAGACGCTCAAGATTATAGATATTTTCCAGACCCAGACTTAGTTGCAATAAAATTATCTGAAAAATATATACAAAATATAAAAGATAATTTACCAGAATTGCCAGAAAGTAGAAGAACAAGATATTTAGAAGAATTTAAATTATCAGAAAAAGATGCAAATTTAATTACATCATCAAAATATTTATCAGATTTATTTGAAAAAGCAACTACTGTATGTGGTAATGCAAAAGCAGTAAATAACTGGATTATTTCAGATATTTCAAGAATTTTAAATGAAAAAGAAATGGAACCAATAGATATTCCTTTTACAGCTGAACAATTAGGAGAATTAGTTAAATTAATAGACAAAGGAACAATAAGTTCTAGTATAGGTAAAAAAGTTTTAACTGAATTATTTGAAAATCCTAAAAATCCAGAAGAAATTATAAAAGAAAAAGGCTGGATACAAATTTCAGATGAAGGTGAAATTAAAAAGGTTGTTTTAAAAATAATTGAAGAAAATCCTCAATCAGTTGCAGACTATAAAGGTGGAAAAGATAAGGCTTTAGGATTTTTAGTTGGTCAAGCTATGAAAGAAACAAAAGGTAAAGCAAACCCACAAATGCTAAATAAAATGTTCATAGAAGAACTTAAATAAAAAATAAAGAATTAAAACGAGCTTTCTTATAGCTAGAAAGCTTGTTTTAATTCTTTTATTTGATAACACAATCTTTATTTTTAGTCAGCACTATTGTCTCAAATTTATCTTCGAATTTATTTAATGCTTCTTGTGAATTTAGGTTACAAGTTAATGGTTTTATATAAAAATAGTCTTAAAAGCATAGAAATATAAGAATTTGAATGAAATGACGAAT
>CANRBL010000040.1 GCA_947628835.1 uncultured Clostridia bacterium
AATATTAGCAGTAACATACGAATATGATGAAGAAATAGAAGGATTAAAAATAACAAAAGTAGAAAAAGAAATAGGAGGAAATGTAGCAGAAATAATAAACGAAGAAAATAATTATATAGAAGTACAAATAACAAATGAGAAAATAAAGGAAGATAACCCAGATAACCCAGACAATCCAAATAATCCAGATAATCCTGATAACCCAGATGACCCAGATGAGCCAGATAATCCAAATATACCATATGTTCCAGAAAGTCCGATATCAGAAAATGAAAGTCTAGAAGGAAAAATAAAAATAGAAAAATACATAAATAAAATAATACAAATAGACACAGAAACAAATGAAATAAAGAAAATAAATGAAACAAGAGCAAAAATAGCAAAAGCAGAAATATCAACAAAGCAATTAACAACAGGAATGAAACTAGAATACAGAATAAGAATAACGAACATAGGACAAGAAGAAATGGAAGTAAAAGAAATAATAGACGACATACCAAATAAACTAGAATTTAAAGAAAGTGACAATACAGGATGGCAGGTAAATGGAAAACAAGCAAAATACAACTTAGGAAATACAAAATTAAAAGTAGGAGAGAGCAAAGAAGTAAGTATAATACTAACATGGAAAGCACAGCAAGGATTTGGAACACTAAAGAATATAGCAATGGCAAGAATGGCAGATGGAAGAACAACAGAAAAAGCACAAGCAGTATTTATAATATCAATAAAAACAGGAGAAAAAGTAGCAATAGGAGTAGTAATGATGATAATAATATTAACAATAACAGCAATAGTAATAAAGAAAAAGAAAAGTAGTATAACAAAAATAGCAAAATACAAGAAATAAAAGTTAGTATGTAGAAAAAATTGATATAACTTTCCTACTATATAAAAAAGAAATAGCAAAAAGATTGCTATTTCTTTTGATTTGGTGTAAAATTAAATTTGTTATAGAACTGTAAAGATAAAACGATATATTTTAATATTGTTTAGGAAGAAGGTAAAAATGAAACTTTTTGATACACATGCACATTATAATGATGAAAGATTTGATAAAGATAGAGATGAAGTTATAAAAAGTTTACAAGAAAATAATGTAGAAAAATGTATTAATGTTGGTTATACTTTAGAATCATCAATTAAAGCAATAGAAATAGCAAATAAATATAATTACATTTTTGCAACATGTGGTATACATCCAAGTGAGATTCCACAAACGGAGAATGAATTGTGGAAAGAGATTGAAAAAATCAAAGAATTAGCAATAAAAAATAAAAAAGTTGTAGCAATAGGAGAAATTGGTTTAGACTATCATTGGAATAGTGACAATAAAGATATGCAAGAAAAAGCATTTATAAAACAGATAGAACTTGCAAACGAACTAAATTTGCCAATTTCAATTCATTCAAGAGAGGCAATAGATGATACAATTGCAATAATAAAGAAAAAAACTAAAATTCAAAATGGAGGAATATTACATTGTTGTCCATTTAATAAGGAATTAGTAAAAAATGGATTAGAGTGTGGTTTATATATTTCGTTTGCTGGTCCAACAACTTTTAAAAATTCTAAAAATGCAAATGAAATAATAATGCAAGTACCATTAGATAGAATATTGATAGAAACTGATAGCCCATATTTAGCTCCAGAACCAGTTCGTGGAACAAGAAATGATTCGAGAAATGTAAAATATATAGCTCAAAAAATTGCAGATGTAAAAAATATGTCCCTAGAAGAAATTGCAGACATAACATATGAGAATGCTATGAAAGTATTTAATTTAAAATAATAGGAAACTTCAAAAAAAATTTAGTACAAAGAGAAATAAATTATTATTTTTGAAAAAAGCGCATTGAAAATAATTAAGCTAGAAATTCTTAAAAATTTTATGGAAAGAGTTCACGCTTGTCGTGGAAGGGTGCCATAAAATTTTTTTAGAATTTCTGTGAAAATTATTTGAACGAGCATTTTTGAAAAAATAATAATTTATTTCTTTTATAATACTAAATTAAAGTTTCATAGTGTTTCATATTATATAAAATCCATTTTAAGCTAGTAAATGTGAAACGCCTCCATCTGCTAGTAATACAATTATGCCTGCTGTAAGAACTCCTAAAGATAAAGGTGGAATAGCTTTTTTGGGTGGAATATCTAAAAAATTTGCGATAAGGGAACCAACCCATGCACCAGTTCCAGGTAGAGGGATTGCAACAAATAGATATAAACCTAAGGCTGCAAAAGTTTGCAATTTTTTATTTGTTTCTATTTTTTTTGTAGCTTTTTCAGAAGCCCAATCTATAATTTTTTTAAAAGGTTTCCATTTCCCAAAGAAATCGAATAATGGGCGAATATATTTTACTATAAAGTATATTGGAAAGATATTACCAATTAGACTACAAATAAAAGATTCAATATAACTAAGTCCAAAAAAATGATTTCCTATTGGAATTGCACCTCGAAGTTCAATAATAGGTATCATTCCTATTATTGCAGTAAGTATGTATTTTATGAATATTGGTAAAGCTTCTATCATTTGTTCCTCCTAAATATATATTATAGTAAACATTCTACTATAATATATAAATTTGTGCAAGAGTATTTTGAATAAAATGTAAAAGTGAATATATTATGTAAAAACGTAAAAAACTATTGATAATTATATTTTTTTATGTTATAATATATACATATATTTAAAGAGAGGAGAGCTTAGAAAAAAATCTAAGTAGATAAAAATGGGAATAAAAGAATTTTATAATAGAATAAAAGAGTTATGTCATACAATTTTTGGTGAAGGTGAAAGTAGTGACAGTCAAATGCAATATGTTGATATTTCAGATGACATAATAAAAGAATTAAATAAATCTAATGCTCAAATTGAAGAACTTTCAAAAACTTTCTTTTTATCAAATTCAGAAAAACTAAAAGCAAAAAAAATTGAGCCAACAAATATAATAAAAGTAAATCAAAGTATAAAAGCAAAAAATATAACTAATGGACGAGATAGAGAGTAAATTAGTGAAGCACGAGTTATCCATTGTGAAGTGGAAATATATGGTTGAAGAAAGATTAAGAAAAAACTACCCGTAGATGGGTAGTTTTTTTGTAAGTGTGACGGGCATGTCATAAATTTAGAAATTTTTTTTAAGGATGGAACAATTTTTTATAAAACTATTATTACAATTCACTCAATTTTTTTAAATTTTTCATGATTATTCATGTATATTTTATATAAAAATGAAAATAATATTATTAAATTTTATTTTGAAATTTATAAAAAATTAATATAATGCATTTATAATGCAAAAGGAGAATAATATGGTTAAAACGAAAATGTATATTATTTTATTTTTAATTTCTATGTTTTGTGTGATACCAACTTTTGTTTCAGCAACAAATATAGAAAAGCAAACTGCAACACTAGATTTAACGACTCATACAACAGAAGACAAGCTTGACACTCATGGATGGAAATGGGATAGTCAAACAAAAACATTAACTTTAAAAAATGCAAACTTTGATGTGGCAGGTGACCAGCCATGTTTTACTTTTAACAAAAATGATAACATAACAGTTATATATGAAGGGGTGAATACATTAAAGGCAGAATCTAAATCAGTATTCTATGGAAAAGGAAGTAATACAGAAGGCATTCATGGAAGTCTGACTTTTAAAAGTTTAAATAATGGTATTTTAAATTTAGAAATAACCAAATTAGATTCAAGAGGAAAATTTAATATAGGAAATACTATTAACTATGCATATGACTTAAACATTGAATCTGGTACTATAAACAGTAAAGGTGGATTCTGGATAGACGGAACTATGACTATAAAAGGTGGAAACGTTAATATTAATACAGAAGATATGGAAACTAATTTAGGAAAAGTAAATGGCATATATGCTTTAGTACAAGTAAAAATTAATGGTGGAAATGTAGATATTAAATCAAACAGTTCAGCAATCTTTGTTTCGGGAACACCTGGTGATTGGGATACCAAAGATGACGGTATAGTAATAAATGGTGGAAATGTAACTCTAAGTACGCAAGTTTCTAATTCAGCAGTGGTATCAACAGGAGAGTTAAAAAATAAAAATATAATAATTAATGGTGGTAATATAACACTTAATGGAAATTACGGATTTTATACAAAAAATGGTAGTATTAAAGTATATAATGTGAATAGCTTAAATACTGATAATATAAAAAAAGAGGCGTTTAAAGTTGGGGAAGGTGATGAAAATGAAATAATATTTGCTGAAGCAGATTATAGCAAAGTTGAAGAAGCAATTGCTAGAGCTAACAAATTAAATAAAGATGATTATAAAGACTTTAGTGCTGTTGAAAAAGCAATTAACGCAGTAATTAAAGGTAAGAATATATTGGAGCAAAGCGAAGTGAATGCTATGGCAGATGCTATTAATAATGCTATTGATTCACTAGAATTAATAGACAAACCTAGTGAGGAAGATAAATCTAATGATTTAGATAATACACCAAAAACTGGTACAAATAATTTACTTGCTATAGTAGTAATTACATTGATAGGTTCTTTTTTTGTAATTTCAATATTAACAAGGAAAAGCAAACGTTGTATGTAGATAATGATAATTTTTAATATTGTATTCTAAAATTGTTATAGTATATACTATTAAGTATATACTATTTTTTGATACTCTAGGAAAGTCATATTGGCATTTCCTATTATATAAAATCTATTGCACAGAATTCACTATGTGAATTTCATGCAATAACAAATTTTCGGAAAACCAAAGAAAAATAAAAAATGAAAAAGATAAAATTTATATAAAAAACATTATTAAACTTATGCTACCAAATAAAATAAACAAAATATTAGAGCAAATTTCAATTAAATTTTGAGGGATTTTTTTACCAATAAGTTTAGCAAAAAATAAAGCAATAGAATCGCTAATAACCATACCTAAAATAGCACCCAAAATTAAAGGAAATTTAGAATCAGGATATTGTAGACCAAGACCCATAGAAGCTAAAAAAGTTTTATCGCCAAGTTCGCCAACAATAATAGTAAAAGCAACAATAAAAATATAATTAAAAGATAAATTACTTATTTTATATATTATACCATTTTCAGAGGAAGTAGAAGATTGTTTATTTTTTTTAGGAATAAGACCAAATATTCCAAAAAATAAAAAAGTAAAGTATGTAACAAGTTGTAAAATATGATGTAAGTAATCATTTTCTAAACTACCTAATTTACTTCCAAATAAAATAGCCAAACCATGACTAAAAAGTGTTCCAATAGCAACGCCAATAAGAATATTAGAAGCTTTGCTTTTTCCATAAAAAGAAGCAACTAAAAGTTGTGTTTTATCACCAAGTTCAGACAGAAAAATTAATAAAAAAGCTGTAATAAAAGGGTAAATTAAATCCATAGAAAATTTCATTCCTTTCTCGTTTTGCATAGAAGGCATACATTAAATATATAAAGATACTATTAAATTATTAGCATTCTGAATTGTTTTATAATTTAATAATATGAGCTAATAAATGTTATATGATTAATAATGTGAATTTTTTGTGAAAGTTATTTACAATAAAAAAATTAAATGATAGACTTGTAACAAAAAAAGTCAAAGGAGGAACTTTAGTGATAAAGGTAAAAAATATTACAAAAAAGTATGGAAGTTTTACAGCAGTAGAAGACATCAGCTTTGAAATTCAAGAAGGAGAGATTGTTGGATTTTTAGGGCCAAATGGAGCAGGAAAAAGTACTACAATGAATATGATTACAGGATTTATTGAACAAACAGAAGGAGAAATAGAAGTTGCTGGTTTTGATACTTTAAAAAATCCTAAAAAAGCAAAGAAAAATATTGGTTATATGCCAGAGGGAGTGCCATTATATTATGATTTAACTGTAAAAGAATTTGTAACATATATGGCACAAATGAAGAAGGTAGACAAAAAGGAAATAAAAGAAAAGGTACAAAAAGTATTAAAAGAAACAGGATTAGAAGATGTACAAAATAAATTAACTAAAAATTTATCAAGAGGGTACAAGCAAAGAGTAAGTATGGCAGGTGCATTAGTTAGCAATCCAAAAATATTAATATTAGATGAACCAACAGTAGGTTTAGATCCAAAGCAAGTTACAGAAATAAGGAGTTTAATAAAAAGTTTAGGAAAAGACCATACAGTAATATTAAGTTCACACATATTATCAGAAGTAAGTCAGATATGTAATAAAGTAATAATAATAAATAAAGGAAAAATTGTTGCAATCGATACTCCAGAGAACCTTGAAAATAAAGTATCTACAGATAATACAATATATGTAACAGTAGAAGACAATGAAAACAAAGTAGAACAAGTAAAAGGACAAATTGAAGGAATAAAAGAAATAAAATTAATACAAGAAAATGAAGATAAAACAAAACAATATATGATAACAGGAGAAGAAGGAAAAGATTTAAGAAAATTAGTATTTGAAGTATTTGCAAGAGAAAATATTACAATTTTCGAAATGAAAAAAGTAGATGTAACTTTAGAAGATGCATTTATGAAATTAATAGAGGGGGGAGAACAATAATGTTTGCAGTAATGAAAAAAGAATTAAAAAGTTATTTTTTATCACCAATAGGATATATATTTATTGGAGCATTTTTATTTATGTTTAGTATATTTTTCTATAGTGAAGTATTTAATTATGGGTATACAAATTTTGAATATATTTTCTATTCAGGTTCTACAGTATTAACATTTATAGTACCATTAATAACAATGAGAACATTCTCAGAAGAAAGAAAAAACGGAACTGAACAATTAATAATGACATCACCAATTAGTATAACTGGAGTTGTAATGGCAAAATTTATAGCAGCAATGCTAGTAATTGTAATAACAGAAATTTGCACATTAATGTATTTTGCAATATTAAGTCATTATGGTATGCCAGATATATCTACAACAATATCAACATTAATAGGATTTTTATTATTAAGTATGTCATATATATCATTTGGTATGTTTGCATCAACATTAACAGAAAACCAAATTATAGCAGCTGTAATATCTATTGTATTTTTCATATATAATTGGTTTATGGCAGGTACAAGCTATTCATTAATAAACATGTTTTCAAAATTTCCATATGGACAAATTGATATAGCAGATACTATAACATTTGTTACATTTATAGCAATGTTATTAATAATATCAATTATAATTTTACAAAGAAGAAAAAGTGTAAGATAGAAAGGAGAAAAGACTTTGAAAAAGTTTATAGATATTATAAAGAAAAAATGGTTAATTAGTGGAACAAAAACAATAGTAATGATTGCAATATTAGTTGCTATATTTGTATTATTAAATACAGGGTTGCAAAAATTAGATTTAACACCAATAGATTTAACAACAGAAAAATTAAATAGTTTAACAGACACGAGTAAAGAAAAATTACAAAATATAGATAAAGATGTAAATATATATTTTGTAGGATATACAGAAGATGATCAGGCAGTAGATTTAGTAAAACAATATAAAAATGTAAATGATAAAATAAACGTAGAATTAGTTGACACAGCGCAAAGACCTGATTTAGCACAAAAATATGGTATAGAAAGTGAATCACAAGGAATTATAGTAGAATGTGGAGATAATAGTAGAGTATTAACAGTAGATGACTTATATACATATGATAATACTACATATGAAGAAATAGATATAACAGAAGAAAAAATGACATCTTCTATTTTAACAGTTGCAACAGAAGATGTACCAACAGTATATTTCTTAAATGGTTATAGTAATTTTTCACTAGAAAATAACATGACATCTTTATATACATATTTAGGAAATGAAGTAATGAATGTAGAAACTTTAGATTTATTAGTTACAGGAGAAGTTCCAGAAGATTGTAAAACACTTATAATAACAACACCAAATGCAGATTTTGATGATTTAACAACATCTGCAATTGAAGATTATATATCAAATGGTGGAAATATATTATGGTTTAATGGAGCTTATGCTGAGGAAAAAGATATGCCAAATGTAGCATCAATATTAGAATTATATGGTGTTCAACCATTTTCAACAGGAATAATATTAGAAACTGAAGAAAGTAATATGATATTAAATTCACCAGATACAATCATTCCAGAAATTCAATATGCAAAAATTACAGAAGACATATTTTCAGCACAAGGAGCAGTTTTAACTTCTGCAACAAAAATTAATTTAGTAGATGATGATGAATTAGAAGAATTAGGTATTGGAAAAACTGATTTAATAAAAGCAACAGATACATCATTTTTTAGAACAGATTTTACAATAGATTCATTAGAAGAAACAGATGCTGATGAAGAAGGAGAATTTATTTTAGGAACATTATTAGATAAGGAAATTGATGAAGATACTCATTCAAAATTGGTAATTTATGGAGAAAACTATTTCATTTCTGATTATGCAATTAATCAATCATATGCTACACCATTTTTCTATATCTATAATAATAAAGATTTAGCAATAAATTCTATGGTATATTTAACAGATAGAGAACAAGATATTACAATAAGAAAAACAACAGGTACAGTTACATATACTGCAACAGAAGAAGAAGATAAAATAATAAAAGCAATAATATTCACAGTTCCAGTATTTATTATTTTAATTGGAATTGTAGTATGGATAATAAGAGGAAGAAAAAAATAGAATAAAATAAAAAAATTCCCATAAAGTTATATGGGAGTTTTTATGGTTTATAGGAGTAATAAAATTAATATGTTTAAAGTGATATTAGTTATTATAGGAACATTGATAGGAGCAGGTTTTGCATCAGGTCAAGAAATATATATTTTCTTTTATGCATATGGAAAAAATGGAATATTAGGTATAATAATATGTACAATTATAATGAGTCTTATTATATATAAAGTGTTAAAAATAATAAATAAAAATAATATATCAACATACAAAGAATTAATAAATTTAAATAGTAAAAGCAAATATATAAATGTTATAAATAAAGTATTAAATTATATAATTAATATTGTATTTGCTGTTACATTTTATATAATGATAGCAGGATTTGGAGCATATTTAAATCAAGATTTTGGTATAAATAAAGTTTATGGAAGTATTATAATTTCAATATTATGTTTTATAGTTTTTAGAAAAAATGTAAATATGTTTGTAAAAATAAATGAATATATTGTGCCAATTTTAATAATATTTATTTTTGGTATTGCTGTACTGAATGTAAGTTCAATTAATAATGTAAATACAATGTTTATGCATAATAACAAAAATGGATGGCTAAGTAGTTGTATTTTATATAGTAGTTATAATTTAATAACAATAGTTCCACCTCTGGTTACTGTAAAAAAATACTTAAGTACAAATAAGCAAATAAAAACTATATCTATAATTAGTGGATTAATAATAATTTTATTAGCTTTTTGTATATACACTTTACTAGCAAGAATTGATGTAAATATTGCAACTATTGAAATGCCAGTGTTATACGCGATCAATATGATTTCAAATATTTTTAGAAAAATTTATGGTTTTGTAATACTAAGTGCAATTTTTACAACTGCTATATCTGTGGGAACAGGATTTTTAAATAATGTTGCAAAAAATTATAGTAGTTATACACATATTGCATTTGTTATGTGCATAACTGCTCCAATAATTTCACAAATAGGTTTTTCAAATCTTGTTAGTATGTTGTATCCATTTTTTGGTTATGTGGGCATTATTCAAATTGTAAGAATTTTATTCATATAAAAGTAAAGTTCTCCTAGTAGAAGAATTTTATGTACAATAGAAACATGTAAAATAAAGTCGATATTATGTAAATAAAAATTTTAACTAAGTACTTGAATTTTATGGAAAAGTATGGTAAAATAAAAATATCGTCCTGGGGAGGACGAAATAAGCAAGAGAGGGAAAGGGGGACTGCATAAATATGCGCCTCGACACGGTTTTACGGCAAGGTTTAAAGAAAGGGACAGAAGAGTTAATTCATCTTCTGGCAACTTTACCTTTAGGCCTGAGAGAAGCTATCTCATTTTTGTATGATGGGACAGCTGTCAGAGAGGACAGAGTGAGGAATCTTCTTCACAGAAGCAAGTGACCAAGCTACTGGTCCTCAAGACCACTCCCACCAATATCGTGAGATATGGGTGGGGGAATTTTGTGTCATATTTTTATAAATTACTTGAATTTTAATAAAAAAAATGGTAACATATTGCAAAAAGGAGGAAAAATTATGAAAACATTATTAAAAAATGGACTAGTAGTTGATTACAAAAACAATGTACAAGACACATTAGATGTACTTATAGAAAATGATAAAATAAAAAAAGTAGCAAAAGAACTTACAGAAGAAGCAGACAAAGTAATAGATTGCACAAATTTAATAATAATACCTGGTATGATAGATATGCATTGTCATTTAAGAGAGCCTGGCTTTGAATATAAAGAAACTATCGAAACAGGTTCTAAAAGCGCTGTTGCAGGTGGTTTTACAAGCATTTGTCCAATGCCAAATACAAAACCAACACCAGATAGCGCTATTGTTTTGGAAAAAATAATAGAAGAAGCAAAAAGAGTAAACTTGTGTAATGTATACCCATTTTCATCAGTAACAAAAGGAGAAAAGGGAGAAGAATTAGTAGATTTTGAAGAAATGAAAAAAGCAGGAGCAATAGCGTTTTCAGATGATGGAATGCCAGTTGTAAACGCAAGAATAATGAGAGAAGCAATAATAAAAGCAGATGAATTGAACACATTTGTGTCATCACATTGTGAAGAAAAATCAGTATCAGCAGGAGCAATAAATGCAGGAAGAGTAGCTGATAAGCTAGGTGTTCAAGGAGTATTACCAGAAGCAGAAGAAATTATGGCAGCAAGGGAAATTGTAATATCAGAAACTAATAATGTTAGAGCACATATATGTCATATAAGTACATCAACAAGCGTTAATATGATAAGAGATGCAAAAAATAGAGGCGTAAAAGTAACATGTGAAACTTGTCCACATTATTTTTCTTTTACAGTAGACGAAGTCTTAAAATCAGGAGCAAACGCAAAAATGAATCCTCCATTAAGAGAAGAAAAAGATAGAAAAGCAATAATTGAAGGATTAAAAGATGGAACAATAGATAGTATAATAACAGATCATGCACCACATAGCGAAGAAGAAAAAAATCAAGATTTATCGAAAGCACCAAATGGAATTATAGGATTTGAAACAGCTCTTTCAGCAGAGATTATGAATTTAATAGATACAAATGAACTTAATTATTTAGATTTAGTTAGATTAACATCATATAATCCATCTGTATTGTTGGGCTTAGAAAATAAAGGGACAATTGAAGAAGGTAAAGATGCTGATATTACTATATTTGACCCTAATAAAAAATATGTGTATACAAAGGATATGATTGTATCAAAAGCAAAAAATAGTCCTTTTATTGGTAAAGAATTGAAGGGAAGAGTTGTATATACTTTTGTTGGAGGTCGACTTGTTTACCAGTTAGTTGAAAAATAATTGGTGTTTCGCGTCGTTAAAATTTTCTGAAAATCCTCAGCGTACACAAAGTACGCTTGCGGTATTTCAGAAAATTTTGCCTAGCCAAACGCCAATTCTTTTCCAACTAAAATGGGGAAAATAATTAATGTTTCGCGATGTTAAAATTTTGAGAAAATCTTCAGCGTACACAAAGTGTACAAAGTACGCTTGTGGTATTTCTGATGAGGAAAAGGAGATGTAATATGTTGTTTATTATTGATGAATTAATAGATAAAATTAAGGAAACAAAAAATCCAACAGTTCTAGGATTAGACCCAAGGTATGAAATTATACCAGAATGTATTAAAGAAAAATATGGTAAAGATTTAGAAGGATATGCTAAAGCAAGTACGGAGTTTTGTAAAAAATTAATAGATGAAACATACGATATTATACCAGCTGTTAAATTGCAACTTGCATATTTTGAAATGCTAGGACCTAGTGGATTACAAGCATTTAATGAAATAGGAAAATATGCCAAAGAAAAGAAAATGATAGTAATGGCAGATGCTAAAAGAGGAGATATTGGCTCAACCAGTCAAGCATATTCAAATGGATTTTTAGGAAGAACTTCAATAGATGAGATAGAAGAAAAGGTATATGATGTTGATTTTATGACATTAAATCCATATATGGGTACAGATTGTGTAAAACCATTTATAGATGATTGTAAAAAATATAATAAGGGAGTGTTTATACTTGTAAAAACATCAAACAAATCATCAGGTGAATTACAAGATTTAAAATTAGAAAGTGGCCAAAAAGTCTACGAAAGAGTGGCTAGCCTTGTTGAAGGTTGGGGAGAAGAATTAAGAGGAAAATATGGATATAGTAGTGTATCTGCTGTTGTAGGAGCAACATACCCAGAACAATTAAGAGAAATAAGAAAGATGGCACCACACACATATTTTTTAATACCAGGATATGGAGCTCAAGGAGGAAAAGCAGAAGATATTGCATTAGGTTTTGATGAAAATGGATTGGGAGGAATAGTAAATGCTTCAAGAAGTTTAATGGGAGCATATAAATTAGATATGTGGAAAGATAAATACACACAAAACGAATTTGCAAAGGCAACTCGTGCTGAGGCAATTCGTATGAGAGATGAACTTAATTTAGCTATAGAAAAAAAATAAAGCATTAAAATTTATTACAATTTATGAAGTTAATAATGTAAGTAAATTAATTTAAAGAGTATGGAGGAGATTAAAAATGCCTAAAAAATTATTTGCAGAACTGGTAAAAAAGGAACAATTAAAAGAAGATATTTTTAAATTTAGTATAAAAGCAAAAGAAATTACAGATGAAGCAAAACCAGGAAACTTTATAGAAATTAGAGTAAGTGATAGCACAGAACCTTTTTTGAGAAGACCAATAAGTATATATAATATGGACAAAGAAAAGGGAATACTAGAGTTTATATTCCAAGTAAAGGGAAAAGGGACAAATATTTTATCAAAAAAAGAAGTTGGTGAGAAAATAGATTTAATGGGACCATTGGGCTTTGGAACTTTTAAATATGAAGGATATCAAAATATAGCTGTAATTGGTGGTGGAATAGGTGTATTTCCGTTATATGAGTTATCTAAAAATGCAAAAAAAGATAACAAGAATGTAAATATATATTTAGGATTTAGAAATGAAAATTATGTTGTATTAGAAAATGAGTTTAAAGAGGTATCAGATAAATTAGTTATAACTACTGATGATGGCTCATATGCAGAAAAAGGTTTTGCAATAGACTTTTTAAAACAAGATATAGAAAATAATAAAATTGATTGTATATATGCATGTGGACCATTACCAATGTTAAAAGCTGTAAGAAATTTAGCTATTGAAAAAAATATACCTTGTCAAATATCATTAGAAGAAAAAATGGGATGTGGTATAGGAGCGTGTTTAGGTTGTGCCATAAGGACATCAGATAGTACAATAGAAAATCCTAAATACTTGCATGTATGTAAAGCTGGACCTGTATTTGAAGCAAAAACAATAGATTTTTAAGGGTTGGATAAATAGATTTACAGTAAAAAAATATAGAAATTTGACAAAAGAGTATATGTCTAGTCTAGACTAATGTTAGCAAAAATAAGGAAGGAATGATAGAATATATGAATACAAGTATTAATTTAGCTGGAATTAAAATGAAGAATCCAGTTACAGTTGCATCTGGAACATTTGGGTATGGTAGGGAATATAATCAATTTATAGATTTAAATAAATTAGGAGGAATAATAACAAAAGGTACATCTTTAAAAGAAAGAGCAGGAAATCAAGCACCAAGAGTTTGTGAAACAGCAAGTGGTATGTTAAATAGTATAGGACTTCAAAATCCAGGTGTAGAATATTTTGCAGAAAATGATTTACCATGGCTTAGAAAATTTGATACAGCAATAATAGTAAATGCATGTGGAAGTTCAATAGAAGAATATGTGGAATTATGTAAGATTTTAAATACTTTAGATATTGATGGAGTAGAACTTAATTTATCGTGTCCAAATGTTAAAGCTGGTTGTCTAGCTTTTGGAACTACTTATGAGGGGGTAAAAGAAGTTACGTCTCAAGTTAGAAAAGTATTAGATAAACCATTAATTGTAAAATTGACACCTAATGTAACTGATATAACTTTAACTGCAAAAGCAGCAGAAGATGCTGGTGCAGATGGAGTGTCTTTGATAAATACATTGTTAGCAATGTGTATAGATATAGATAAAAGAAGACCAATGTTAGCAAATAATACAGGCGGTCTTTCTGGTCCAGCAATAAAACCTGTTGCAGTTAGGATGGTATATCAGGTTGCTAAGACAGTAAATATTCCAGTATTAGGTATGGGAGGAATAGTTGGTGGTGAAGATGCAATAGAATTTATGCTTGCAGGTGCAACAGCAATATCAATTGGTGCAGGTAATTTTATAGATCCTTGTACAAGTATTGATACAATAAATGGAATCGAAAGGTATATGAAAAAATATAATATAGAAGATGTAAATGATATAATAGGAAAAGTAGAAATGAATTAGATACAGTTATTATATTATCTCCAGTAATATTAACTGTAAATTGTAACCCAGTAATAAAAAATATAGAAAATATAATAACTTTTCTTTTGAAATAAAATATATATTTTATTTCACTTAGAATTGCAAAATTAAAGTTTCATACTGTTTTGTATTGTTTTCTATTTACATAATGTTATAATTATGTTATAATAGAAGACATAAAGCATTTTGCTTTAACATTTTTTAGAACAGGAGGAAAAAATTATGCATAATGTATTTGTAAAAAAAGTGTTGAGGAAGTACTGGTAGAACTTTCTGATGGTCGGATAATGTCTATTGAAGACATTGTTAAGGATTATGAAAGACTTTTGAAACAGGAAAGTTCTATATCTAAATCTAATGCGAAGGATGAAAAGGTAATTACAAAGACACTGAAGGTCGGCGAATGGTTTCGTATAGACCGAGAGGTGATTGAGGAAAACATAGACGAAATTTATCGTCAATGTGAAGAAATGAAAACTGCTGGAAAAAAATTGAAAAAAAGATTTGTAGAATCCAATAAAATTGCTGATCAAGATCCCGACAAATATTCCCAAATAATGGAAGTATTGGTATTCGAGCATGACAAGGAGTTGATGATATACGAAGATAACATGCGAGAGATGTGTGAAGAGATAGGGGATGGGATGTGTGATGAAGTCATCTGTGACTTGGAGTTGCAGATGAGAATATGCAATGGAGAAAAAGTAAGTGATTTACTCCGAAAAAAAGATAAACTTCCGCGAGTAAGGATTATACAATTAAGAGATGGAGGAACTGGCTATTTTGGTGGTGGAGCTGGTAATCCTGATGAAAATTTTGCACCCGCAGACCTTTTCAAAACATATTACGATGTTGAATATGAGCATGACGTATGTGTGCCTTATGCATTTCGCCGAGTGATTTCTGAACACTGAAAAATGTTTTGTCTTAAGTAATACGAAACAAAACTAAACTTAAGGGGGATAATTTCCCCTTTAAGTCATTTAATATAATTGGAATAATATATAAATCAGATTTATTAACAATTTCTTGTTCAATAGTAGGAATTATAAGTTGGACGAAGCATCAAAACAAAGTCACAAATTATGATTAGAAAACATAAAAAAGCGAACTTTATAAAATACAAAATTTAGAAGAAATTATAGAAAATTTTTTAATGCAAAGAGAAGCTTTTTGATATAAAATAAAATATGGTTCAGATAGAGATACTGGCGTCACAGAAGTTATGATAAAAGATGTTGTAAAAAACAAAGATTGTGCATGGGAATGTGGAGAAGAAACATTTGGAAATAAAAATTACTATAAAGAATTATAACTAAGATTTATAAAAAAAGGATGTGTTCTTATGGAAGAAAAAAAGAATGAAATTATTTTATTTGAAAATCAAGGAGTAAAATTAGAAGTTAATTTAAAAGATGAAACAGTATGGCTAAATAGGTCTCAGTTATCAGAATTATTTGGTAGAGATATAAAAACTATAGGAAAACATATTAATAATGCTTTAAAAGAGGAACTATTAGAAGATAATTCAGTTGTCGCAAAATTTGCGACAACTGCTTCAGATGGAAAAACTTATCAAGTTGAATATTATAATTTAGATATGATATTAAGTGTTGGATATAGAGTAAAATCCAATAAAGGTATTATTTTCAGAAGATGGGCAAACAAAGTTTTAAAGGAATATACATTAAAAGGATATGCTGTAAATCAAAGAAGATTAGAATATTTAGAAAAAACAATAAAACTATTGGAAATAAGCATTTTGGATTAACAGAAAAATTAAATAATAAGTAAAACGGAGGTACTAATAATGATTGAATATAGAAAAATTACTATTGAAGAAAGAGAAAGTCTCGTAAATCTAATAGATAAGGTTTTACAGAATTTAGAGAGAAAAGAATTTTTTATTCCATTTACTACAGAA
>CANRBL010000041.1 GCA_947628835.1 uncultured Clostridia bacterium
AAAAAAAAAAAATAAAAAAAAAATAAAAAATAAAATATAAAAATAAATAATAAAAAAAGAAAATAAATAAAAAATAATAAATAAAAATATAAAAATAAATAATAAAAAAAGAAAATAAATAAAAGTAATAAATAAAATATGAAAACAAATAATAAAAAGAAAATAATAAAAAAATGAATAAATTTTGATAATTTGGAAAAAATAAGCATATAGTATAAAAAGGGGGATATAAATGAAAGCAATAGACACAATAGCCTTAGTTTTAATGATAATAGGCGCAATCAATTGGGGATTAATAGGTCTTTTCAAATTTGATTTAGTTGCAACATTGTTTGGAGAAATGTCTGCATTAAGTAGAATTATTTATACTTTAGTAGGTGTTTCTGGATTATGGGGAATAAAATTATTATTTGATAAAGATTAATTAATCTAATTATCTAAAAGCGGTATAATGGTATACTGCTTTTTTTATGTAGTAACAGGCATTCATTAGATAATGCTTTTAGAAATTTATCCTTTTAAAACCATTAACCTGTAACAAGCATTCTGATTTGTTTAGTTTAAATCTTGTTAAACACATAAAAATGTGATATAGTATATAAGCGTAAAATAGATGAAGGAAGGAAAGTGAAAAATATGTTAACGGCAAATGGAGTTACTATTAGATTTGGAAAAAGAGTCTTATTTGAAGATGTAAATATTAAATTTGGAAAAGGAAATTGTTATGGTGTTATAGGAGCAAATGGAGCAGGAAAATCTACATTTTTAAAAGTTTTATCAGGAGAGATAGAACCAAGCAAAGGAGATGTTTCATTAGAAAAAGGAGAGAGAATTTCAGTATTGAAGCAAAATCACTTTGAATATGAGGATAATACAGTATTAGATACAGTTTTAATGGGAAATAAATTATTATATGATATTATGAAAGAAAAAGAAGCAATATATATGAAACCAGATTTTTCGGAAGAAGATGGTATGAAAGCTGCAAAATTAGAAGAAAAATTTGCTGAATTAGATGGTTGGAATGCTGAAAGTGATGCTGCAATGATTTTAAATGATTTAGGTATAGAACCAGAAAAGCATTATAAATATATGAGAGAATTAGAAGCAAGAGAAAAGGTAAAAATATTATTAGCGCAGGCATTATTTGGTAATCCAGATGTGTTACTTTTAGATGAACCTACAAACGATTTAGATTTGAAAAGCATAAATTGGTTACAAGAGTTTTTAATTAATTTTGAAAATACTGTAATAGTTGTATCTCACGATAGATATTTTTTGAATAAAGTTTGTACACATATTGCAGATGTTGATTTTGGAAAAATAAAAGTATATCCAGGTAATTATGATTTTTGGTATGAATCTAGTCAACTGGCATTAAAGCAAATGAAAGAACAAAATAAGAAAAAAGAAGAGAAAATAAAAGAATTACAAGATTTTATTGCAAGATTTAGTGCAAATGCCTCAAAATCAAAGCAAGCTACATCAAGAAAAAAGACTTTAGAAAAGATTGAATTAGATGAAATAAAACCGTCAAATAGAAAATATCCATATGTAGATTTTAAACCAGATAGAGAACCTGGAAAGGAGATATTGCAAGTTAAAAATATTTCCAAAACGGTAGATGGAGAAAAAATATTAAATAATATTTCTTTTACTGTTAAACAAGGAGATAAAATTGCATTTTTAGCAGATAATGAAAATGCTAAAACAGTATTATTTCAAATTATAGCTGGTGAATTGGAACCAGATGAAGGAGAAATAATATGGGGAACTACAATATCAAAAAGTTATTTTCCAAAAGATAATAATTACTTATTTGATACTGATGAAAACTTGACAGAATGGCTTAGAAAGTATTCAAAAGATCCAGATGAAACATATGTAAGAGGATTTTTAGGCAGAATGTTATTTTCGGGAGATGAAGCTTTAAAACAAGTAAAGGTATTATCAGGAGGAGAAAAAGTAAGATGTGTATTATCAAAAATGATGTTATCAGGAGCTAATTTTCTTATATTTGATGAACCAACAAATCATTTAGATATGGAGAGTATAACAGCAGTAAATGATGGAATGTGTAAATTTAAAGGAAATATATTATTTACATCACATGACCATCAGTTAACTCAAACAGTTAGCAATAGGATAATTGATATAAAGAAAGATAAATTAATAGATAGAGAAGTTTTATATAATGAATATTTAGGTATAGAATAAGGTGGAAAGGAAGTAATATATGGAAAAAATAATTCAAATTATAGCAGATGAATTAAATGTAAAATATCAACAAGTAGAGAATACAGTAAAATTAATAGATGAAGGAAATACTATTCCATTCATAGCTCGTTACAGAAAAGAAGTAACAGGAGGCCTAAGTGATGAAATACTTAGAGAATTAGGAGAAAGATTAAATTATTTACGTAATTTAGAAAATAGAAAAGAAGAAGTTGTTAAATCTATAGATGAACAAGGAAAGCTTACTGACGAGATTTTACAATCTATTGCAATTGCGAAAACTTTAGCAGAAGTAGAGGACATATATAGACCATATAAACCAAAAAAGAAAACAAGAGCAACTGTTGCAAAAGCAAAGGGATTGGAGCCTTTATCAGAAATAATATTTAATCAAACTGAAAGTAGGCAAATAGAAGAAATTGCAAAAGAATTTATTGATGAAGAAAAAGGTGTAACTAGCATAGAAGAAGCAATTCAAGGTGCATTAGATATAATTGCAGAAAATATTTCTGATAGTGCAGATTATAGAAAAAAAATAAAGAAGTTATGTTACAGAGAAGGTATGATAGTAACAAAGGCAGCGAAAGAAGAAAAATCAAATTATGAGATGTATTATGATTATAGTGAAGCTGTTGCAAAGATACCTAGTCATAGAATTTTAGCAATCAATAGGGGAGAAAAAGAAGAATTTTTAAAAGTAAAAATAGAGAAGCCAGAAGATAAAATTTTAAAATATATTGAAAAAGATATAATAAAAGGAGAAAATCAATTTAGAGAGATATTATTAAATACAATTGAGGATAGTTTTAAAAGATTAATTGAACCTTCTATAGATAGAGAAATTCGTTCAGATTTAACTGAAAAGGCAGAAGAGCAAGCAATAAAAGTTTTTGGTAAAAATGCAAAGCAATTATTATTAGGAGCACCTATAAAAGGAAAAACTGTTATGGGATTTGATCCAGCGTATAGAACGGGATGTAAAATAGCGGTAATAGATGAAACAGGAAAAGTACTTGATATAGCTACAGTATATCCAACTGAACCTCAAAATGATGTTGAAGGTGCAAAAAAAGAATTGTTAAAGTTAATAGAAAAAGATGAAATTGATATGATTGCCATAGGAAATGGAACGGCTTCAAGAGAATCAGAAATGTTTGTAGCAGAAATGATAAAAGAGGCGAATAGAGTAGTTCAGTATGTAATTGTAAGTGAGGCAGGCGCTTCAGTATATTCTGCCTCAAAGCTTGCAACAGAAGAATATCCAGATATTAATGTTTCTATAAGAGGAGCAATTTCAATTGCGAGAAGATTGCAAGACCCATTAGCAGAATTGGTTAAAATTGATCCGAAGGCAATTGGAGTTGGACAATATCAACATGATGTAAATCAAAAAAAATTAGCAGAAAGTTTATCTGGAGTTGTTGAAGACAGTGTTAATAAAGTTGGAGTAGATGTAAATACTGCAACTCCGTCATTACTTTCATATGTATCTGGAATAAATGCAACTATTGCGAAAAATATTGTTAAATATAGAGATGAGAATGGAAAAATAAAGAATAGAAAACAGTTATTAAAAGTTCCAAAACTAGGAAAAGTAGCATTTGAACAGTGTGCAGGATTTTTAAGAATTATGGACGGAGAAAATCCTTTAGAAATAACAGCCGTTCACCCTGAAAGTTATGAAGCAACAGAAAAATTATTAAGCAATATAGGTTTCTCTAAAGAAGATATAAAAGATAAAGAAAGATTAGGAAAATTAAGAGAAAAGTTAAAACAAGTAAATGTAAAAGAAATGGCAAAACAAATTGATATAGGTGAAATGACTTTAACTGACATTATATCAGAATTAATCAAACCTGGTAGAGACCCTCGTGAAGATATGCCAAAGCCAATTTTAAGACAAGATGTATTAAAATTTGAAGATTTAAAAGAAGGTATGATTTTATCTGGGACAGTAAGAAATGTTATAGATTTTGGAGCTTTTGTTGATATTGGAGTGAAATATGATGGGTTAGTTCATATTTCAGAAATGAGTGATAAATTTATAAAAAATCCTTCTGATATTGTTTCTGTTGGTGATATAGTTAAAGTGAAGGTAATTAGCATAGATACAGATAGAAAAAAAGTTGGATTAAGTATGAAAGTGTAATATTTTTGTAACTAATTTGTAAACAAATGGTAATAGTGTTAAAAATATATTACAAATATAACTAATATATTGACTTTTATCGACAAAATAGTATAATAATTTTGTAAATTAATTATTTAGAAAGGGGATTGCATAGTGGAAGAAGAAAATTTAGATCAAGATATGAATCAAAATATGGGCAATCAACCAGAATCAAAAGGTTTAAGTATAGCTGCTATGGTATTAGGTATAGTTTCAGTAGTTTTATATTGTTTTGTATATATATCAATACCTTGTAGTATATTAGCTATTATATTTGGATTTGTTGGTAAAAACAAAGGTGCTAAAGGTATGGCTATAGCTGGTATAGTATTAGGAATAATTGCATTAGCACTATACATATTGACATGGTTAGGTGTTGCTTCATTTGTTAATGTTTTTTCAGATACATTATCAGATTCATTATCAAATTCATTATATTAAAAAGAAGCAGGTAGATTATTTACCTGCTTTTTGTAAATCATCAATATAAAAAGATAGACTTGTGATAGGGGAAAGTATGTTGAGTAATACAAAGAAACTAGTACTAATAGAAACATCAATTTTTATATTTTTATTAACAATTTATATTGCAATAAAAGACAACTATATAAGAATATTACCAAAATGTTATGTATATGAAAATTATAATATTTTATGTCCTAGTTGTGGTGGGTCAAGATGTGTTATTAATTTTTTAAATGGTAACTTTAAAGACGCATTTTATTATAATCCAATAATATGTATAATGTTATACTATTTAATAATAGTTAATATATTATATTGTTTTAATACTATTACAAAGAGGAATATACTAAAAAATTTATATCCGAAGTGGTTTTATATAGTAATATGGTCATTTGTATTGCTTATATATGGTGTCTTAAGAAATTTTTAAGGGGAGGTGATATATATGACTGACAAAACAAAAGGTGTTTTATCATACATATTTGGAATTATAGCAGGATTTATATTTTTATTTAGCAACGATAGTAGTCAAGAGGTAAAAAAACATGCAGCTCAAGGAGCTGTTTTAGGAGTTTTATCTTTTGCATTAAATGTTATATTATTAATGTCTATTGTAGGAATTCCAATTTTACCAATTGTTAATATGTTGGCTCTTGCATGTATGATAATAGGAATTGTTAAAGTTTGTAACGAATCTAATCCAGATATTCCAGTATTATCAGATATAGCAAATGCAATATTCAAAAGTCAATTACAAAAATAATAAATTGGAAAATAGTAATCATATATAAAGCGAAAGCCCAAAATTTTCAAAAAGTATAGAAAATTTTAGGCTTTTTATATAATAGGAAACTTCATGAAATATTTTAGTTTCGCAATATAAAGTGAAATAAAATATAGTCATACTGACATTTCCTATTATAAGTTATTTATATTTTTCCTGAATATCAGATATAAAATTATATTCATTGTTCAAAATATCTAAAAATACATCAGTCAATTCGGGGTCGAATTGAGAACCTTTGCAGTTATAAAATTCATCAATAACTTTTTCAATTGGTAAAGAATCTCTATAAGTACGCCTTGAAGTCATTGCATCAAAACTATCAGCTATTGCAGTAATTCGAGCTAAATATGGAATATCATTTCCTTTTAATCTTGAAGGATAACCATTTCCATCATATTTTTCATGATGATGTTTTACAATTGGTATAATATCCTGAAAAATTGTTGAAGTAGAAAGTATATGTGCTCCAATAGATGGATGATTTTTTATTTCGGAATATTCATCATCAGTAAGTTTTTCAGTTTTTAATAAAATATTATCAGGGATACCAATTTTACCAATATCATGGAAAAGTCCACCAATTTTTAAAGTTTTTAAATCCTGTTCAGATAGTCTTAATTTTTTACCTATTAAAACTGAGTATTCAGAAACTCTATCTGAATGACCTCTAGTATAAGTATCTTTTGCCTCAACAGTATATCTTAGTGTTTCAATTGTTTCTAGGTATGCATTTTCTAACTTTTCATATGTATCAGAAAGTTCTAAATTAATTTTTTTAATTTCATTCATTTGTTTAATTGATTTTATGCCAGATTCTATTAATAATAACAATTGGTCAAATTTATCACTTTTTTCACAATATCCTTGAATATCAAGTCTTCTAATTGTTTCGAGAGGAGGAGCTAAATCTTTGTGTCCTGTAAGTAATAAAATATATAATTCTTTGTTAAACTTTCTTATTTCTTCAACTACCTTATCGCCATGAATTGGAGTCATAATAAAATCTAAAAGTAGTAAATCAAAATGTTCTGTTTTTATTCTATCGACTGCTTCCATTGGATTTGTAATCCCTGTAAATGAATAGCCAGAACGTTTAAGGAAAATAGATAATGAATCTATAATACCGATTTCGTCATCAACAGCAAGTATTTTATATGTTGAATTTTCATTATTTGTTTGATTTTGCATATTAATTCGCATTATATCACCTCTTTTTTTTGATAAGCCTATTATATTAGTAAATTAAAGAAAAATCAAGAAAAATATTATAATAAAGGCAATATAATGTTAAAAGTAGTACCTTCTCCTAAAGTAGAATTAATTGTTATATTACCATTAAAATATGCTCTTATATTAGAATAAGACATATATAAACCAAGACCAGTACCATTTTTTCCTTTAGTTGTTATCATTTCTTTAAATAATTTATCTTTAATATCGTTACTAATTCCAGAAGCATAATCTTTAATTGATATTATAACATTGTTATTTTCTTTAGAAACTATTAATTCAATAGTTTTTTCTGTTTCACCGTTATATGCTTGAATTGCATTAGAAATCATATTATTAATAACTTGTACTAAACTATTAATATTACCATGCAAAGTCAGTTTTTCATCTACTAATAATGAAACCTTTAAATAAATAATAGCATTTTTTAATTCGTGTTTCATTAATATATCTACTCGTTTTACTAATTCTTCAACCGTAAAAGAATTTTCTAAATTTTCAGATAAAGTTACAGCTTGACCTTTAACAGCAGTAATTACATCTGACATATATTCAGTATAAGATTTTATTTTAGTAACCCATTCTAACATATCATTTGAAATTGCGTAATGATCTTCAACAGTTACTTGAGGATTAGTTATAGATTGTTTATATTCATTAATTAAGTCATTAAGTCCTTCAGAAGCGCCTGAAATTGACATTATAGGAGTTTTTAAGTTATGAGCAATACCTCCAATTAATTGTCCAAGAGATGCCAAACGCTCTCTTTCCATAAGCATTTCTTGATTATCGTGTATTTCATCTATATTATTTTTAGTAAGTTCTTGGATTTTGTTGAATGACATAGCTAGTTCACCTAAAGAATCATTTGTTGTTATTGGTAATCTATGAATTTGTACATTATTTTCATCTGATATTATTTCATTTAATCCTTCTACAACGGTATTAATATCAGAATTTAATGATTTTGTTATATAAAACAAAATTATTAAATTAAATAAAAATAATAAAGCAGAAGATAATAAGAAATAGTATAATAATGAAGATGATACAATTCTATAGTGTATTCCAACAGTATATGTTTCTCCATTATATGTAAATGTATTAATAACTCCCTGAGCATCTACAGTATAAGTTTCATATACTCTATTATCATTTTCACTTGACAATTCATGCATATATTTTATAAAAAAGTCATCTAATTCAGAGTTGTTACTTGTGATTATATCTCCATTAGAATTTTCTATAAATATAAAATCTTCGGTATCTAATAATAGATTAGAAAAATTATCATTTAAATATTGCATTAAATTATCAGTTTCAATATTAGAAGATAAAATATTAGATAAGTTAGTTTTATAATATGTGCAAATTAAATTTCCCTTTTCTGCTGTAAGTCTAGAATATCCAATTAAAGCGATTAATAAAGCTGTTACTAAAATGCTTGGAAATATTTCAAAAACTAATTTTGCTGGTAGTGCTATCTTATAGCGTGTATCAGATTCATTTATATATCTAGAGGATTCTCGTAGAATAGGGTATAATATATTTCTAGATATTATTAGAAAAAATGAACTTAATAAAGTTGCAAAACTAAAAACTAAAATTCCTATTTTAAAAATTAATATCTCTGAGTGTGCACCAGTAAGCCCTAGGACAAGGCTGACAATTGTAACTGGTACAATTTCTAATATTAAATATGATTTATAAGGAAATCTAAAGCATATTTTTCTAATATCTAAGATTGTTTCTATGTTTGTAGTTTTATTTTTTTGCCATTTATCAATTTTCTTTAGAGATACTTTAAAATAAATTGTAAACAAAATTATAACTACAGTTATTGCTATTATATATTGATAAATATAGTATAATCCAGATACATCTTTATCAAATTTTGTATTAATGGTATGAGGAGGATAGTTTAATAAAGATGGCAATAAAAAGTAAAATAATACACTTATACATAAAAATATAAAAGTAAAATAAAATGTAAGTTTAGTAGAAATTTTGGATTTTTTTAAATATTTCATTTTATAGTCCGTTCCTTTCTTGCCATATTTAAAGGCAAATATAGAAATATTATATAATAGGAAAGTTTCTTTTGAAATAAAATATATAATTTTCAAAATTATATATTTTATTTCACTTAGAATTGCGAAATTAAAGTTTCATAGAGTTTCCTAGTATAAAAATTTAAATAAAATTAACTTTTTTCATATATTCAATTAATTTATTGATGTAAGCACTATTTAGAATTGGCCATTCAAAACCTAGATTTTTTAAATAATCACATGTAATATCATTATTTTGTTTTATTGTATAATTATAAACTAACTCATTATTTTCTGTAAAATCATTTATAATTCCAGATATTTTTGATTGATTATTAATTGTTTCAGATAATTGCTTTATTAATTCTACAAATTTATTTTGAGGTATAATTTTTATATTATAATTAGATAATTTTATAAAATTAAGTAAGTCTTTAGTACAAATGAAATTAGGGTTATAAATATTAAATATTCTATTTTTATTTTCATTTGAATAGATAATATATTTTAATGCTTTTGCCGCATAGTCAACAGGTGTAAATTCTAAATCATTATTTTCTATACTATTTGGAATACTACCAATTTCTAAAATAGAACGCAAACGTAAATAAATTGAATTTTCTGATATATTATCTTGAAAAACTCCATCAGAAAATCTTCCAGTTAAATCACCAATTCTATAAATAGTAGCAGTTAATCCATTAGAAATACCTTCTATGATGTAAGATTCAGCAATTAATTTGCTTTTAGAATATACATTATTATCAAAATTTTGCATTTTATAAAAGCTATTTTCATCAAAGATTACAGAATTATTTTTTTGTTCTAATAAATAGTTACCAGAAATAGTCATCGTAGAAATGTAGTGTAAATGTGAATTTGATTCTTTGCAAAAATCAATTATATTTTTAGTACCAATTACATTAATTCTTTCAAAATTAGAGTATTTTCCATAATGCTTTACATTGGCTGCACAGTGTATAACTGTATCTATAGATTGAGTTAAGTTCTTATAAATATTTTCATCTAAGCCAAAATTAACTATTGAAAGTTCAGCTTCTATAATTTGTACATATTTTTCTATTAATTCATCATATTTTTTGTTAAAATAAAAATGCATAATATGTAATAATCTATCTTTTCCTTTACTTTTATTTTTATTTCTTACAATGCAAAATATTTTTGAAATATTTGTAGGTGTGTCTAAAAGTTCTGCTAGTATATGAGCGCCTAAAAATCCATTAGCACCAGTTAATAAAATATTTAGTTTAGTCGTTTTTTTAGTTGCTAAAGTATTTTTTGAAAAGTTACTAACAATATTATTTAAAGCAATATATTTTTCAACATTTATAGTATTATTAGATTCTTCTTTTAAAATTAAGTTATCACATAATTCTCTTACTGTGTGGTACGTGTAAAAATCATTAACTTTAAAATTAAAATCGTATTTAAATAATTCTGTCAAAATATTAATAATTAATAAAGAATCTGCACCAAAATCAAAAATATCACTATCAATTCCAAAATTTTTTACATCTAGCTTTTTAGAAATAATGTCAACTAAAATTTTTTCTTTCTCATTTCTAGGTGGAGCAATAATTGCATTATCATTGCATAAATTAATTTTATAATTTTGTAAAGTTTTTCTATCAAGTTTGCCATTAGGAGTTAAAGGTAATTCATCAATTTGTGTAAATGTAGTAGGTATCATATAATTAGGTAATTGGGTAAATAAATATTTTTTTAAAGTAGATAAATCGATTTTATTTGGATAAGACAAAAATGCATATAAATTATCTTGTCCATTTATATTTTTTACAATTACAGCAGAATGCAATAAATTGTCAGTAGTAAAGGAATTAATTTTAGTTTCTATTTCTTGTAGTTCTATTCTAAGCCCATGTAATTTTATTTGATTATCAATTCTTCCTTTACATTCAATTGTTCCATTATTTTTCCACATTCCTAAATCACCAGTTTTATAAATTATTGAATTAGGGAAAAATGGGTTTTCTATATATTGTTTCTTGCTTAAATCAGGTCTATTTAAATAACCTTTTCCTACACCATCACCAGAAATACAAATTTCTCCTATTGTGTTTTTGGGCATTAGCGAATTATTCTTGTCTAATATGTATATTTGCGTATTGCCTATAGGTTTTCCAATATTTATTTTTTCTAATTTCGTAACATTTTGTACTGTAGAGAAGATAGTTGTTTCAGATGGACCATAACCATTATATATGGTACAGTTAGGAGATATTTTTTTTATGCTGTCTACAAGTAATTTAGGCAATTGCTCTCCCGCAAGCATAACATATTTAAGTGAAGAAAAATTAGATGCATTAGTTAAATTATCTATATGAAATTTCATAACAGTAGGTGTAGATTGTATTATTTCTATTTTATTATCATGTATAAGTCTTTCTAATTTTGAAGTCATTTTTTGTTCATAATAATTTGTTATATATAATTCTAGACCTCGAGTTAAGGAAATTAGTGTTTCAAAAATAAATATATCAAAAGATACTGTAGTAATCGAAATTATTTTGTGATGCTTATTATCTTTTAAATATTTTATTGTATTAACCATAGAATTATAAAAATTAGTTAAATTGTTTTGCGTAAGCATTACACCTTTTGGAGTACCAGTTGAACCTGATGTATATATTATATATGCTAAATCATTTGGGGTTGAGATATTACATAAATTTTCTTTATTAAAGTTATATATATTATTATTGGATAAAGTAATATCTATAGTTTGTACTGTTAAAGAAAATTTTTCTGTTAAATTTTTTTCAGTTAATATAAGAGAAAGGCTACTATTTTCTATTATATAATCAACTCTATTTTTAGGATATTCTGGGTCAATTGGAATATAACAACCACCAGATTTTAATATTGCTAATATTCCAATAATCATTTCAAATGAACGATTTTCCATAATACCGACAATGGAATTATTTTTAATTCCTTTTTCCCTTAAGGTATAAGCTAAACTATTTGCTTTCTCATTTAAAGTTTTATATGTCATAGTTTGATTTTCAAAAACTAAAGCAATATTATTTGGATGTTGTTCTACTTGCTTTTCGAAATATCGTATAATTGGTATACGTTTATTATATTTTAATTTCGTGTTATTAAAATTATATAATAATTCTCGTTTTTCATTAGGTGTTATTATAGAAATATTTTTTAATAAGATATTTTCATCATTTAATACTTGATTTATAATATTTAATATTCTATTATGCATTAAATTAATATCATCTTCTGTAAATACCGTTGTTTTATAATCATATGCAATAGTTAATTTTCCAGCATCATTTATATCAAAAATATGAATATTTAAATCATCAGCACAATTACCATTAAATGTCCATTCAGTAGTATAATTAATATTTGTTTTTTCAGTATGAGCTTTTGTGATTTGATATGACAATAATATAGTATATAAATTTGGAACATTATTATATTTTTTCCTTAAATGCTCGATTATATATTGATATGGATATTTTTGATGTCTTAACATATTTAAAGAATTAGTTGCAACGTCCGTAAGAAATTGATTAAAACGATTATTATCATTTAAATTAACCATAAGTGATGCTGTGTTTATAAACATTCCAAAACAATTTTTTTCAGTATATTTGGTTCGGTTTAATATTGGTGTTCCAATTATAAATTTGTTTAAATTAGTAATTTTTCCAATATATATACTATAGATTGCTATAAAGAAATTATATAAACTTATATTTCGCTCTCTACAAAAATTATGTATTATTGATATTTTTTCAGCAGAAAATTCATATTGCTTTCTATGTGCAATACAAGATATTTCCATACTATTTTCTTCTATAGTGCTAGGGAGTACTGCGACTTCAGGCTTGTCTGAAATTAACGTTTCCCAATATTCTTTATCTCGTATGAATTGGTTGCTTTTTAAATAATTTTCTTCAGAATTTATATATTCAGTATATGATATACTGTCTGTTTCTATTGGTAAATTGTTTTTTAAACTATTGTATATGTTTATAACTTCTGTTGAAAAAAGTCCTAGGGTCCAACCATCTGCAATTAAGTGGTGTATGTTTATTGTAAATGCACTATAATTATTAGGAAATTTAAATATAACTATTTTAAATAAAAAATTATTTGTTATACAAAATGGTGTGTTAATTATATTGGTTCTGTATTTTTCGAGTTCATTTTTGTTTTTTACATTGATTATATCTATATCTATATTTTCTATATTATCAAAATATTGTTTTGGAGTGTCGTTTTCTATTATGAATTTTATTTTGAAATTATCATGCTTTTTACATACTGCAATAATTGCTTCCTTTAATAAATTAAAGTTGGTTACTTCTTTTATTAATGCTGTTCCACATATATTATTAAGTGAAAATCCATTATAAAATTGCTCCGTAAGCCATATGGATTTTTGCGGATTTGTTAGTTCGTATATTTTTTCTTTCTTCAATTTGATAGCCTCCAAATAAATAGTATTTTTTGAAATTATACATTTAATTAAAGGTAATTGCAAGTATAAATAAAGATTAAGTTTTAGAATTTTGGGTAAAATTTAAATAGATTCATATTAAAGAAAGGTGATAGTTTGAAAGTAATTAAACTTTCATTCCTATGTGTGCCTTCGACCAAAGTAAGAAAGGCAAGATTTTTAGTTTGAATGAATGTAAGCTTTCATTTTTATGTGTGCCTTTTAATAAAGAAAGAAAGGAATAGAATTTATTATGAAAAAAAGAAATAGCTTTAAGAAAATATTAATTTTAACAGTAATTTCAATTATCTTATGGTGCATTATCATTTATTTATATTTTACATATAAAAATATAGACATATATTCAGATTCAAATTATGAAACTGCGAAGGTACAATCCACAGTTTTGGAACAATCTGTGGAAAACATTGCGGAAAATAGTAAAAATGTGGCAGATGTTTTAGATGAAGTTAATAAATGTATTGTTGGAATTTCAAAATTAAAGAATAATGGAAATTCTATATTTTCTAATAGTACAGAAGAAGAGTTGGGATTGGGAACTGGAATTATAGTTTCAGAAAATGGATATGTTTTGAGTAATGCACATGTAACAGGTCAAAAACTTAGTTCTTGTTATGTAACATTAGATAATGGAAATAATTATGAAGCAACTGTAGTTTGGGCAGATACTGATTTAGATCTTTCTATTTCGAAAATTAATGCAAAAAATTTGAATTATGCAATTCTTGGTGATTCGGAAAATATTAGAGTGGGTGAAACTGTTTATGCTATCGGAAATCCAATAGGGTTTGAGTTTAGGAGAACTGTAACATCTGGAATTATTAGTGCAAAAAATAGAGCAATAAAATTAGCTGATGGTGAAAATGCTTCTTATATGTCAGGTTTAATTCAAACTGATGCAACAATTAATCCTGGTAATAGTGGGGGTCCTTTAATTTTACCAGATGGATCTGTAATTGGTATAAACACAGTTAAAATTACTTCAGCAGAAGGAATTGGCTTTGCTATTCCAATTAATGTTGTTAAGGGAGTTATTAATAGTTTTATTACAAATGGTAATTTTGATGATACTTATATTGGTATTTATGCTTATGATAAAGAGGTAATTCCTTATTTGGATTCTAATAATAGTGATTTTCAAAATGGTATATATGTAGTCCAAATAGCTGTAAATGGACCAGCTAGTACAAGTGATTTAAGACAAGGTGATATTATTAAATCTATTGATAATGTGGCGTTGAATACAATGAATGATTTAAGAGAATATATATATACAAAAAGACCAGGTGATACCGTAACTTTAAGTATTACAAGGGGAAAAATTAACAAAAATATTACTATTGTTTTGGGTAAAAAATAAGTTGATTTTATTCAAATATTATGCATATTTTATAAATGCTTATTATAGAGGTGTGGGTATGGCAATAATAAAAAGTCCTTTAAATTATATTTTACTTTGATTTATATATTGGCTTAATGCTAATGGCATATATCTGGGACCTCTAATTGCATTTATTCCAAAATCTTTTAATTTACTGAATGATAATTTTCCTTTTTCATATTTTGTTATTAAATCTATTTTCATAACTTTTTGCATTTTTATATTTTCATCTTTATATTCATAAGGAATATTTACTTCTATTACTTTAAATTTATACATAATTGATGAATAAGGTTCTGCAATATATAGATAAACAATATCATTTATTTTAATATTTGTACTTTGTTTCCATATTATTGTATTATTTTCTTTTAATGCTTTTTCTATATCAAAATATTTGGGATTTGCTGGTATTATCCACTCATTTTTTGCATTGTTTTTATTTACAACTGTATATGAATAACTTTTTTCAATCAGGCTCATTATTTTTTCATCTGATATGGTATTATTAAGTATAATTGTAATCCAACTTTTCTTATTCATATGATATGCAGGATAAAATCCATCTTGTTCTAGTAAATATTCTATTTCATTTGGTTCTAGTTTTATATCAATTATTTCTATTTCGCCAGTAGATTTTTCATCTAATTTATTTTTATTAATATTCATTATTATACCATACCATTTTTTACTATCTTTATTTCTAAAAGTAGCATATCCAGGAAATTTTTTCCATTCAAATTCTGGTTCATCTCCATACTTCTTCTTTATTGCTTTTGTTATTCTGTTTGATTGTTCATATATAAAATCTTCTCTAATAAAACAATTACTTCTAATATCTTTTAATAAATTTTTAAATTCATCTCTAATTTGGCCTACAAAAGAACCTGTACTGTCTTCTATACGAAAATTAGTATATTCTTCTCCGAAAGATAGATCGTATACTTTGCCTTTAACTATTCCATCATTATTTATTTCAATATCTACTCTAAATGTATTGTTCATAATATTTTTAGAATATTTATACAAAGAGTTATCTTTTTTAAATCCATATTTAAAGATTTTATTAAAATCAATCTTTGTTTTTCTAAATAATTCTTCTTCAATAGTCATTTTTATTCTCCCTCTATAAATTACTATTAGTCATTTGCAAAACTCTAAAAATCTTGCAAATACTTAACTTTTTTTGTTATATATATGTTATTTTTCTCCAC
>CANRBL010000042.1 GCA_947628835.1 uncultured Clostridia bacterium
GTTTATTCAATATAGAAACAATTGATACTATTGCTTCTTTTAATTCACTTGTTGATTTTTTTAATTCTGTTATTTCACCTTCTTGAAATTTATTATTCAATCAAAATCACCTCTTTTTTAATAGAATAGATTGTAAATCGCCCCCATATTTTTTTCATATTATATCATATATTTTCTAATTATTCTATAAAAACAAAATTGGAAAGCCTTAATATTTTTCTAATTTTTAATTATCTCTTTGGCTTTCCGTATATTTGCTCTTGGCGAAATTTACATATTAAATTAATGTATATAAAATCTATTATCCAAAAATTGTTACCAAAATAATTATAAAAGTCAATATCGCTATTATTACAATCCACATTAACATATGTGCTGTAACTCGTTCAACTGTAACCGTTGCTACTTCTGTATCTTTTAAAAACGTAGCTGTAATCTCTGCTGTTCCATAATTTACACCTGTTACAATTCCATCATCAGAAACTGTTGCAATTTTTTCATCATTTGTCTGCCATTTTATTGTATCTTTAAAAAACTCTTCATACCCTTCAGGAATTGTGGTAACAGTTGCATTAATCTGTTCTGAAGCATTTGGTGTTAAAAATAATTCTACTGGAGATAATGCCAATTTATAAGTTAATAGTATTTGTTTTTCTATTGGTATTGTATTATTCTGTATATCAATTTCATCTGTAATAAATACTTTATATTGTTCTCCATCTATTTCTAAAGGGAGAGAATTACTTGAACCAGCCATTAACTTCGTTATATTTCCATCTAATAAATATACTGTAGCTTCATTAATAGTTGCCTTTCCACCTGTATTATCTTTTTCTGCACCTACAAAAAAGTTTCCTATTGTTCCTCCTGTTATTTTAGTTGTTACAGAATCCACCATTCCATTATTAGCACTTTGATATGAAGATATTGTTCCTCCTGCTATTGTAACATTAGCTTTTCCTACATAACCATCTACTCCACCAGCAATAACATACGCTTTAGACATATCTCCATCATTAATTGTTATATTTGATTCTCCAACATATGCATAGCCATTTCCACCACCATAAATTATTCCACTAGCCATTTCTGTAGGCGGACTTACAATGTCATTAATGGTTATATCAACTTTATCTACTCTATTTTCTGATGCTTTTAAATCAGTTGCAGAACCTACATTATATATTTTTGAATCTATCATAATAGTTGCAAATCCGCCTCCAATAACAGCTTCAACATTTCCACTATTTATTATAAGATTTGCATATCCCACTTCTGAATATAAGTATCCTCCTCCAACAACATTACCAGACACTGTTCCACCATTTATCGTAATTGTGGCATTATCTACTCTTGTTGGTCTTGCTTTTTCTTTTGAGACTCCTCCTGAAACAATACAAAATATTTCCCCATCATTCATTATCATATTAGAATTAGTATAAGTTGTTCCTTCTACTCCGCCACCAAATATTGTTACACTTTTTGGGACTATTTGACTTCCTCCCCACCATTTAACTACAGTTCTATCCTGTTCATCTGTATCTATTATTATATCATTTCCATTTGCATATAATGCGCCAGCTGAATTATTATATCTTTCGTCATATACTGGAGCTACAGTTACAGCAAAACTTGGAATTGTTAAAAATATGGGTAATATAAACATTATTATAATTAGATATATAAGCTTTTTCATAAAATATTAGTTTTCTCCTTTCCCAATGTGATAATCTTATTTTTATAAGTCTACTAATATTTTATGTTTTTGATTATTAAAATGTTTCTAAGAAAACAGTAATTTTCAAATTTCCACATCAGTACCTTGCTTTACTAAAACATTTTTAAAATATGTAATATGCATTTCCTGACGTTAATTCTACCAAATTTGTGCTATTTGTAAAATTTAATTCTTCCTTTATTTTATTAATTTCATTTATATTATCTTGCTGGCCATTAATAATAATTATTACCCCTTTAGAAATATCTTTATTTTTTAATATTTCTTTTATATTTTTTTCTGAATTTTCTTCATATTCCATTATATATGATTCATCTATTATTGAAAATAATAAAATATCTTCTAAAAAACTATTTCCTACTTTTTTATTAAATAAATATATTGTTGGCAAATTTGCATTATTACTTATTTCTTGTATAACTTCCTTTTTGCCTTTATATAAAAGTTCTGGTTTTAATTTAAATATTATTGGCATAATAATTATTACACTTAATATTATTGTCATCACTATATTACATACTTTTTCATTTAGTATATTTTTTAATAACCTATACAAATAATATATTATTAAAATAAATGCTAAACTACAAATTGATACTATATATCTTAATACATTCCAAGGAGAGCCAAATGTTGCCATTACAAAAAAGAATATAGTTGGTATATATATTAATTTTAATATTTCTTTATTTTGTTGATTTATTATATTTATTTTTTTCATTTTATTTAAAATTAATAATACTATTATTAGTCCCAAAATAATAAATAAAAAATTATTAAATGCATAATAATTTAAATTATAAATTTGTGAAAATATTGCCTTTATTATATCTTCTATATTTTGTAATTTACTTATCACACCTTTTCCTCTATATCCAAAAAACATATGTGTAATTGAATATGGAAATATAATTAAAGAAATTATTCCTGAAAATAAAACAGTTAATGTATAGTATATAAGTAATTTATAATTTTTTTCTTTTATGTATTTTATAAAAATTATTAAATATAATGCACTTATATAAAATAAATAGTAATAATGTGTAAGTATACTTGCAAGTATTGTAACTCCTATTTTTATTAATAATTTAAAATTTACTTTTTCATTACTCTGTATTAATTTAATATGTAAATAAGTTGTTATTAATATTTCAAGTGTCAAAAGCGAATACATTCTAATATATATTGCATTACTTACAGATGCTAATGTTATAGATGACACAAATGCTAATATAATAGATTTTTTTTGACAATTTTTTTCATCTTTTAATATATTTTTTAAAATTAAATACATAAAAATTGTTATGAAAATATATATTATTATATTTATACTTATTCCAGTCCATTTTGAAAATTTACCTATATTCATTCCCATTACAATTCTTAATATTAAATAATATAATGGTGGATGTACATCATTTTTTTGATTTTCATATACTTGTAAATATTTTCCTTTTTCATCTTCGTCAACAATTAAATAATCTTTATAATATTCTTTTGAATGCCAATTATTAAAAAAATTTTCATTATCTTGTATATCTATTTTATCATAATTTGCAAGTCCAAAAGAATATACTTCGTCTATATGTAAGTATTCTTTATTTAATCCAACTACTATATAAATTATTGTTTGTATTATTAAAAGACTTATTAAAATTATTTTATTTTTCATTTATATCTCCTGTATTTTTATTTTATTTCATTATTCTTTTATTATATGCTAAATTTTTTAATTTAGCTTAAACATTAACTAATTCGTAGTATTCACCTTTTTTTCTCATAAGTTCATTATGATTACCTTCTTCTATAATTTTACCATCTTTCATAAGTAATATTTTATCGCAATTTTTTATAGTAGATAACCTATGTGCTATAATAAAGCTTATTTTTCCTTTCGTTATTTCTTCTATCGCTTTTCTTACCATCATTTCAGATTTATATGATAGTGATGCTGTTGCTTCATCAAGTATTATAATTTCTGGATTTTCCACCATTACTCTAGTAAAATTTAAAAGTTGCTTTTCTCCTGATGAAAAAATGTCTGTATCACTAGAAATTTCTGTTTCATATCCATCTTTTAATGACATAATTTTATTGTGTAAATCTAGTTTTTTGCATATTTCAATTATTTCTTTTTTTGAAATATCTTTATTTGCGTAGTTTATATTTTCTAATATAGTTCCATCAAAGATTACCACTTTTTGCATAATATATCCAATTTTATTTCTTAAACTTTTTACACTATATTCTTTATAATTTTTTCCATTTATCTTAATAGTTCCATTTTTTAAATCGTAAAATCTACAAATTAAATTTACCAGACTTGTTTTTCCACTACCGGTTTTTCCTATTAGGGCAACACTTTCATTTTTATTGACTTTAAATGATATATCATCTAAAACGGTACTTCCTTTATCATATGAAAAACTAATATTTTCAAACTGCATATTATCTACATTTTTTAATTCAATTCCTGAATCTATCTCTTCTTCTTCTTTTTGTAAAATATTATCTATCCTCTCATATGAAATTTTTCCAACATTTCTAATTTGAAATCCTTCTATTACCCATTTTGCATATGTTTCTGGTGATGATATATATCTTGCAAGAATTATCATAACACCATATGTGATTGCACCTTGTTCAACTCCTATCGAACCGAATAATATATTTATAATGCCAACAAATGATACGATAAAATCATATATACAAGTATATGTTCTAATATTTTTTTCTAATTTTTTAACAGCATCTTCGTATTTTGTAATCATTTCTTTTACTTGTAACATTCTTTCATGTTCAATTTCTAATGACTTTATAGTTGAGTATCCTTGAACCTGTTCGTTTGACCAATTTAAAATTTTAGCATTTGCTTCTCTTTTTAGCTTTGTATATTCAACTGACTTTTTATTAAATATATGTGTTACAAAAAAGCCCAATAAATAAATAAGAAATGTTATTACAACTATTGGTATATTCAAATACATAAGTACAAGCAATGTTCCCACCAATCTTAAAATTCCACCAAAGTAAGATCTACATATGCCTGTCCCATACCATTTTGCAAATTCTTTAGTATCATTTATTATATTTTCTAGTATTTCACCAACTCTTATTTTGTCTATTTCACTCTGTGTTGTTTTCTGTAACTTTATATAAATTTTTTCTCTATAATCTGCTTCTAACTCCTTTTTTAATTCTTCTTCATTAAAATCCTCAAAGAATGTAGCAATAGAACGTAAAATATTAACTCCAAAATATGTTATGCCTAATACAATTATTAAATTAATGTTTTTACTTGGAATGGCATACTCTACCATAACAATTGTAAATGCAATAAAAATTACTACCATTATACTTGTTATAAACCAACCGAATGCTACTTTAATTGACTTTTTCTTGTAACTATTAATAATTTCCTTTAACATTACTTAAAATTCCTCGTCTTCCATTATTTTATTTTTACTTATTTCTATAATTTCTTTATAAAATTTATTTGAGTTCATCAGATCTTCATGTTTTCCTACTTCAATGGTTTTATTATTTATAAATAATACCTTATCACATTTTTTTACTATTTCTACATCATGTGAAATGATTATTGCACCTATTTTCATTTTTATAATATTGTTTAATATGTTTAATTTTGTTCTTGTATCAAGTTTTGATAAAGAATCATCAAAAACTATAAAACTGTTTTTCTTTATAAAAGCCCTCGCTATTGCAATTCTTTGTTTTTGACCACCAGAAATATTGTTTCCACCTTTTCCTATCATATAATCCATTGTGCTATCAAATCCTTTTATATCCTCATATATATCTGCTAGTTTACAAGCCTCTATGATTTTTTCATTTTGTATAAACGGATTAGTAATATTAATATTATCTTTTATTGTATCTGTAAATAAAAATATATCTTGAAGAACAACTCCTATATAATCTCTTAAACATTTTTTACTAACATATTTTATATTGTTTTTTCCAATGTATATGTCTCCAGTGTAATCATAAAAACCAATTAAAGTTTTCGAAATAACTGTTTTCCCTGAGCCATTATTTCCTATAATTGCTACATTTTCATTTTTCTTAATATTAAAATTTAAATGTTCTAATATCATATTATCGTTTAATTTGATACTTACATTTTTAAAAATAATATCTCCATCTAATTTTACATATGGATTTTTTTCTATGTCTTCATTTAAATTAATTAAATTTGATAATTTTTTATATGCAACAATAAATTCATTAACAGACTTTAACTTATCAACTGAATTATATACATAATCCAAGATTTTAGTTGCATATGTGAGTAATATTGATATAGTAGCAAGTGTCATTTTTCCTTGTACAACAAGTATTCCCCCCCACATTAATATAAATGGCTCTTTGAAATTTCTTAACGCATGTGTGCCTATTCCATATAACACTTTCATTTTTGCAAGTTTTATCTCTTTTCTCTTATATTCACTATTCATTTCTGAAAAATCTTTAATTTCTTTGTCCCTTCTGTTAAATATTTTTAACATTTTAGATTCCTCTATTTCAATTGTTGTTTTGTCTATTACTTTTCTATTGCTTTCCACAATATCTTCTACCAATGGTTTTGATGCTTTAAAATACCAAATAGATAAGACAACTATTAGGCCACCAATTATTGCTATAAATAATCCAACTGTACTATTTAATTTTAAAGTTTGTGCTACTGCAAATATAATAATAAAAATCGTATCAAAAAATATATTTATTTGAGAATTGAAAAATTCAGAATATGTTGTAGCATCATTATTTACTCTTTGTATAACATTTGACTTATCAATATTACTAAATTGCATGTATTCTATCTTAGGTATATGTTCTAAAACTAGCTCTTTAACATTTCTATTTATTATCAAATTAAATTTTGTATTAAATTTACTCTTTAAGTAATTTACAATAAAAACTAATATGTTTACTATTATTAATACCAAAACAAGCACTATTATTTTTGATATTTTATCATTTGAATAAAATAAATTTCTTATTAATTTTGGAATTACATTTTCATTTTCCATTATTACACCATCAAGTGAATATTGTATAAACATTGGTATATATACCAATAATTTTGAATATATTGCGCTTAATATTAATGTTAAAAATATATATAATTTTGTACCTTCTAATGTTTTATTTAAAAAATTATTTTTCATTTTTTCTCTTTTTTCCCTTTTTTTCATTTATTTTTTCTAATATATCATAATAATACAAAAAAATAAAGTAATTATAATTCCATTTTATAAATTTTTGTTAATAATTATAGAACAAATCGGAAAACCTTGATATTTCTCTAATTTTTTTATTTTTCTTTGGCTTTCCTATTATATAAAACTATGGCGAGCCTAAGATTTTCTTAAAATTTGCATTTTATAGAAAACCTTAAGCTCGCTTTTTTACACACTATTACTAATCACAATAACAAGTTGCATCAATTAAACAAGCAATCATTTTAGTAAGTGATAATATTGTAAATACAAAAAAGAATGTTGTTATTCCTAATAATACTGAAATTAAAGTCGTATTTATTGTTACTGCTAATGATATTATACTAAATATTATTCCTCCAATTGCTCCAAATAATAAATAATCTCCATTTTTGCATAAACATTTACTTGCGTCATTTCTACTTAATAAAGAAACAAGTAATAATGAAATAATCGCTAATAATCCTATTCCAAAAGCAGCCCAAACAATTGCTGTAATTTGTTCTATTATTGAAGCAGCATAAATTAATCCAACTGCTATACCTGCAATTATACTAATTACTGCAAAAATTATAGCACTAATATTTTTATTACAACACATGCAAATCATCCTCCTTAATATAGGATTTAATCCTATATTATATAATATGATAATTAAAATATTATGTTCTTATTTAGTTTACTATAACTATTTTTATTTTGCTTCATTTATTAAAAAATTATATTTATTTGCATGTTTTATTTCATCTGTCATTATAGACATAAGTAATGTATAACTATTGCCACTTGGCATTTTTGACATTATTCTTCTATATCTTACTAATGCATCTAACTCACCAAATAATGCTTTTTCTAATTGTTGTTTATAACTCAACTTATTTTCCATATTTACAACTGATGTATCATTCCTTATCATCTGGCCTGTAAAATTATAATACAATGTTCTTAGTATTTGATTATGTTTTCTTTCATCATCTCTAATACTTCTAATAATTTCCTTTTCTTTTTCTGTAGGTGCTTGATTAATTATTTCATTATAAAATAATTCATCTTCTCTTTCATTTTCTACTGATTTCTTAATCATATCAATTGCTTGATTTAATGTTATAATTTCATCGCCATATAAATTTACTGGCTCGCTATTTCTGTAATTATAATCATTAAATCCATAATACTGATTATACATATTGTAATTTTCGTACATACTAAAATATACCTCCTCATCTTTATAGTATGATTTACAATATGTTTTTGTTAAAATAATTTTTTATAATTTATTTTTTCAAATATAATTCATTTTCTTTACAGTCAATTATAATATTTTCATTAGGTAGAATTTTTTGCATTAAAATATTTTTAGCAATTAAAGTTTCTAATTTTTTCTGTACAAATCTTTTTAATGGTCTTGCTCCAAAAACTTCATCATATCCATTATTTATCAAATAATCTTTTGCAGATTGGGTTAATTCTAATTTTATATTTTTATCTTCTAATCTTTTTTCCAAATCGTTTAATAATAAATTTAATATTTTAGAAATTTGGCCTTTTTGTAATGGTTTATAAATTACAATTTCATCTAAACGGTTTAAAAATTCAGGTCTAAAACTTTGTTTTAATAATATATCTACTTTTTGTTTCGCCTCTTGTGAAATTTCACCATTTTGTTCAATACCTTCTAAAATATACTCTGAACCTAAATTAGATGTTAAAATTATAATTGTATTTTTAAAATCTACTGTTCTTCCTTGTGAATCTGTTATTCTTCCATCATCTAAAACTTGCAACAATATATTAAATACATCTGGATGTGCCTTTTCTATTTCATCAAATAATACGACAGAATATGGCTTTCTTCTAACCGCTTCTGTTAATTGACCACCTTCTTCATATCCAACATATCCTGGAGGTGCACCTATTAACCTTGATACTGAATATTTTTCCATATACTCTGACATATCTATTCTTATAATATTATGTTCATCATCAAATAAACTTTCTGCTAAAGACTTTGCAAGTTCCGTCTTACCAACACCTGTTGGGCCTAAAAACATAAATGAACCTATTGGTCTACGAGGATCTCCTATGCCCGCTCTTGAACGCATTATTGCTTCTGATACTTTTTCTACAGCTTCATCTTGTCCTATTACTCTTTTATGAAGGACTTCATCTAAATGTAATATTTTTTCTCTTTCTCCTTCCATCAATTTCGTAACTGGTATTCCTGTCCACCTAGATATTATTTTGGTGATTTCATCTTCTGTAACTTTATTTCTAAGTAAACCATTTTCTTTACTTTTTTCTGATAGTTCTTCTTCTATTTTTAATTGTTTTTGTAATTCTGGTAATTTTCCATATTTTAATTCAGCTACTTTATTTAATTCATAATTTCTTTCTGCTTGCTCAATTTGAGCATTTACTTGTTCTATCTCTTCTCGTAATTTTTGTACCTTTCCAATTGATTCTTTTTCATTTTCCCATTTAGCCTTCATTCCATCAAACTTTGATTTTAATTCAGCCTTTTCTTTTTGAATATCATTTAATCTTTGTTTTGATATTTCATCTTTTTCTTTAGATAATGCTGTTTCTTCTATTTCTAATTGCATAATCTTTCTTGATATCTCATCTAGTTCTGTTGGCATTGATTGCATTTCTGTTTTTATCATACTACATGCTTCATCTATTAAATCTATTGCTTTATCTGGCAAAAACCTATCTGATATATATCTATGCGATAACGTTGCTGCTGCAATTAAGCTATTATCTGAAATTTTTACTCCATGATATACTTCATATCTTTCTTTCAATCCTCTTAAAATTGAAATTGTATCTTCTACATTTGGCTCGTCTACCATTACTGGTTGAAAACGTCTTTCTAAAGCTTGGTCTTTTTCAATATATTGCCTATATTCATTTAATGTTGTTGCTCCTATACAATGTAACTCACCTCTTGCTAACATTGGTTTTAATAAATTTCCTGCATCCATTGCACCATCAGTTTTTCCTGCTCCAACTATAGTGTGTATTTCATCTATAAATAATATTATTTTTCCTTCACTTTTCTTTATTTCTTGTAATACTGCTTTTAATCTTTCTTCAAATTCTCCTCTATATTTTGCACCAGCTACTAATGCTCCCATATCTAATGAAAATATGGTACAATCTTTTAATCCTTCTGGTACATCACCTCTCACTATACGAATTGCTAACCCTTCTGCTATTGCCGTTTTTCCTACACCAGGTTCTCCTATTAAACAAGGATTATTTTTTGTTTTCCTTGATAATATCCTAATTACATTTCTTATTTCTGAATCTCTTCCTATAACTGGATCTAGCTTTTGGTCTTTAGCCATTTGTACTAAATCTTGTCCATACTTTTTTAATACATCATATGTTTCTTCTGGATTATCTGTAGTTACCCTTGTATTTCCTCTCACTTTAGATAATACCTTTAAAAATTCATTTTTATCTATATTAAATTCTCTAAATAATTCTTTTATTTGATTATTTGCATTTTCAAATATTGATAACATTATATGCTCAACAGATACATAATCATCTTTCATTTTTTCAGCTATAGTTTCAGAATTTGCTAATACTTTATCTACATCTTGTGATACATATATTCTATCAATTTCTCTTGCTCCTCCTGTCATTTTAGGCTTTTTACTTATTTGATTTCTCACTTCTTGTTCAAAGTTATTATTTACTCCCATCTTTTTTAATAATTCTTTTATTAAACTATTTTCTTGTTCTAATAATGCTAATAGTAAATGCTCTTGTTCTACCTGTGCATTTTGATTTTCTGCTACTATTGTTTGGGCTGTTTGAATTGCTTCTAGTGATTTTTGCGTAAATTTTTGAATATTCATATATTTACTCTCCTTTCTAAAGTTCAAAATATGACCTTCTCATAAAGAGAGTACATTTAAAAAATATACTCTCTCCCTTTTTACTTTACATATATTATTATAATATTTATTTTTAGCACTGTCAAGATGAGAGTGCTAATTTTATTAAAAATTAGTTACAATTTAATGGTTTTATATAATACCGCATAACTTTCGAGTAACAATGTTACAAATTTCGACATATTATATAATATCCTATCATTGAGGTGATATAATGAAAAAGATAAAAGTTGGCGATATTGTATGTAGAATTTCTTATGATAAGGATATAATGTTTGAAGTCCAAAGAATAATTAAGTTAAATAATAATAACGAAATTGCAATATTAAAAGGAATAATAGAAAGAATTGAAGCTGATAGCGATATAAATGATTTATGTTTGGTTCAAAAAGAAAAAGTAAAAAATAATATAAGAGCTTTTGATGATAAAGTAGATCTTAGAATTGAAAAAAGAAAAATAAATAAAAAAAATACTGAAAAAAGAGCGACAAGTTTTATAAATAGAACTGGCAAAATATTACATTTAGACGGAGATAGAAAATATAGTGAAAAATCATTTAGATATTACAGAAAATTAGGATTAAACGCCATAGTTAAAAATATTCCCGAAAATAAACAACCAAAGGTAGTGTACAATTTATTAAAATATTATAAGCCAGATATATTAGTAATAACTCGGACATGATGGATTAATAAAAAGAGAAGCAGGATATAATGACATATATAATTATAGAAATTCTAGGCATTTTATAGAAACAGTTAAAGAAGCAAGAAAATATGATGAAGAAAATTCCGCAAATTTAGTAATATTCGCAGGAGCATGCCAAAGTTATTTTGAAGCTATAATGCTTGCAGGAGCTAATTTTGCTTCTTCTCCAGCAAGAATTTTGATAGATTTTCTAGACCCATTAATAGTAGCTGAAAAAGTTGCAATAACAGATAATAATAGATATATAACCATAGACGATATTGCAGGTGAATTAAGGGACGGAAAACGAGGCGTTGGAGGAATAGGAGCAATTGGAAAGAAAAAAATAAAATAAAATGAAATAAAAAAAATATATAATTTTTTAAAAATGCTGTTACAGCTTAATGGTTTTAAAAGGATAAATTTCTAAAAGCATAGAAATATAAGATTTTCATTTCATTCAAATTCTTATATTTCTATGCTTTTAAAACTATTTCTATATAAAACCATTAACTTGTAACAAAATGCTCATTCAAATAATTTTCACAGAAATTATTCTCAATGCGTTTTTTTCAAAATTATATATTTTTTTCAAATAAAAAGAAAATTTTTATATATAATTTTAAGATAATATTACAATTGTAACACAAATGTAATATAAATGTAATATAAAAAACACATCTAAAAAAGATGTTGAAAAATACATATGTTTAACGATTTTTATCAAAAAATCATATTTTGACTTTTTCAGTTCACAATGCTATAATCTAAGTATATTAAGAGAAGTAGGTGATTGTATGATTTGTAAGGCAGATATAACTAATTTAAAATCAGATATATTAGAAAAAGTCGGACAAAGAATAATAGTGAAAGGTTCTTTGGGTAGAAGTAAACCATTTGAAAAAGAAGCTACTATACAAAAAGCATACCCTAATATTTTTATTGTAAAATATGAAGAAAATAATAGAAATGTAACTTATAGTTACACTGATGTATTAACAAGAACAGTAGAAGTTGAAGTATTTGATGGAGAATCATATAGTCCATTAATACCACCTCAAGAACAATTAAGTAAGAAAAAAAGAGTCATATAAATATTTATGCCTAAAATTTTCAAAATAATGTGAAAATTTTAGGCTCATTTTTTTAGCTATTTACTTTTCAATAACATTGTATGGATCATTTATTAGATTTTGTATTTGTTGTTTTGCACCACTTCTTCTATCACCACCTATTATTTCCCCTGTTGTACTATCAATATAATACACATATTTTTCAGGTCCATTTTCTTCATATTTTATATAATCATAATATAATGTAACTTCCCAAACTTTTCTTACTCTTTCTTCTACTTTATAAAATTCTGCATTATCTTTTAAAACCATTTTTCCATTTTCATCACTTTTAAAATTTATTGTTCCATCACCATATTCTTCGATATTTTTTTCTCTATATATAACATCTGTATTCATCTTATCAATTCCAAGTTCAGCATCTACTGAAACTATTTTATGCCTTGTTTCAATTTTTTCATCTTTTTCCTTAGCAATATTTATAGCCTCTTCTTTTGATATTTGTTGTTCATTATTTTCATATTTACAATTATCAATACTTAAACTATATAAACCATTTATAGTAGGAATCCACCCTATATTGATATTCTCGTATTGATTATATAAATCTCCATATTTTTTATAAAAAGTAGCATACCATATATAAGCTTGTTCATCATCTCCATTTCTTTTTAGTGAAACTAATTCATATTCATCATCATTATCATAAAAATTGTATTTCGATAATAATTCTTTTGCTACCTTTCTTGCTTCTTCTCTTGTTATTCCATAATTTTTAGGTATAGTATAATTATAAGATGGAATATTTAAACTTTCAAAATCGCCATTACTGTTAATTCTAATATTTCCATTTTTAAATGTTATATCCCATATAATTTCATTATTCAAAGCATCTTTTTTTAAAGTTAAAATATTTATGTTTTTTTCTAATCCTATTTTTTCAAGATACTCAGATGCTTTTTTCTTAGCTTCTTCTTCACTTATTGCATTTTCTTTATCTTCACTACTTAATTCATTAGTGATTTCATAAGTTTCTGGTGTTTTCCATATTTTTTCTATATTTTCATATACTTTTGTTCCAGCAAATACTACTCCTGTAGTTATTACTGTTCCAATAGTAGCTGTTGCTACTGTTTTTATAATACCTTTTACTTTATTTTTCATAGCTATATCATTTTCCTCCTTGATTTTAGATATAGCAATTTTTGTTTTTATTATATTCTTATTAAATTCCATTTTTACATTCCTCCATTATTTAATTCTTTCTTTATTTTCTTTCGTATCCTATGTAGTCTTGTCTTTACATTTAATTCAGAAATATTTAATTTTTTTGCTATATCTTTAATTGCCATAGATGAATAATAAAATAAATTGACAATTTCAATATCTATATCTTTTAATTTTTTTATTTTTTGTTCTACATCAAAAATTAATTCTCTATCATATTCATACATATTTATACTATTAATTAAATCATTATAAAAATCATTTATATCATAAGCAATTTTTAATTTTCTGTACTTTTCTTTTATTAGATTCTTTGTTATTCCTGCTAAATATGAATTTAATGACACATTTATATTTAACCTATTTCTATTTTTCCATAATATAAAAAATGTATCAGAAAAAATTTCTTCCTTATCCTCAAAAGATATTTTATCACTTGTCCCTTTGTTTATTATAGTAGTTATATATGGTGTAAAATCTTCTATTACCCTATCTATATCAAATTCATTATTTTTATAATAATCTTCTATTTGCTTTAACTCCTTCAATTTAAAAGCTCCTTTATAAGACATCTTACATTTATATAGTGTAGTTTATTTAGCAAAAGGTTACACTTTATTTTTTCTTTTATTCAATTTTTTATAATATACAATACTTGAACACTATGATTATTAACAATTGTAACACAAAATTAATTATTACATATATTATAAATAACATTATTTAATGGAGGTTAGTTTGAAAGAAAAATTTATAAAAATAAACCCAAAATAAGAAAAAAGGGCATAGTTCCCCCTTACCCCCAGAAATTAATTATATAACGGGAGTAGATTCTGATATTT
>CANRBL010000043.1 GCA_947628835.1 uncultured Clostridia bacterium
GGTCTTAAATACATTATTCTTTTATCTGATAACTGTTCTAATTTTTCTATATATTGCGTTTTATCTACATATAAATAACCATCTTCTATTATTTCTTCATAGTTACTCATTCCATATGGTAATTTTATCATTTTGACCTCCTTTATTTTTTATTATCTCGCGTTTTCTTTTCTATTTTACTATATATACAAAAAAATAGCAATTTAATTTTGCTATTTTTTTACAATGTGAGTAATTTTTAAGTTAATGTTCATTTTGTGTTACAAGTTCATGATTTCTGTTTTATATAATCTAAAAAGCATTGAAATATAATAATATTTTAACCTAATATACTCGAAACTTTGCATATACATAACTTTCATTATCTGTACTCTTAAATAATACTTTAAAATCTGTGAATATATCATTAGACTCATAATTATTAGTACCATTAAAAACAGTATATGAACTTGTTTCAACTGGTCTTGTACCTTTCTTTTCAAATATTGTCACCCATGAATTATTTTTATATCCTTGTACTGTAAATGTTACTGATGATTGAGCTAATGCTCCCCAACCACCACATTTAAAATCACATTCAAATTTACTTGGTGATATGTTACATTCTCCATAAGTAATAATTGTTTTGTTTCCCTCTGTACTCTTATACACTTCACTACCTGATGAACCACCGACCTTTCGAATATGTTTTTGATTGAGTTTGTGTCCATTGCGCATATATTGTTTGGTTTCCCTGAGTATTAAATATTGTATTTTCTGTAACCTTTGTTCCCCCTGACAATTGAGTATACCAACCATTAAAACTATATCCTACATATTTTGGCATTGGTAATTGACCAAACTTATCATTATATTTTATATTTTTGCTATTAGGAGATACACTTCCTCCATTTGCATTATATGTTAATGTATATAATGGATAATCTACATTAATATTATAAGTATTACTAACACTTACTTCATTACTATTTGTTACTACACATGTTATCATAGCCGTTCCTGATCCTTTTCCTGTTACCGTACAGCTTGTTCCATTACCAGATACTGTAGCTATATTATTATTGTTACTACTCCATTCTATTTTTTGATATTTTGCATCTGATGGTGATATTGTTGCAGTTAATGTTATATTTGAACCAACATTAACACTTGTTCCTCCACTTATTGTTACACTTTGAACACTTTTTTCTTTTATTTTTATCTTATACTCTTCACTTATCTGCGTATTATCATAATTAATTACATTACATGTTATTATTACTTCTCCTTCTTCAACACCTGTTACTATACAATTACTTTCATTTGGGCTTATTGTTGCTTTACTACTATCATTACATTTCCATTCTATATTTTTATATATTGCATTACTTTCATTAATTGTTACTGTCAATGTTATATTACTTCCAACTTCTACTTCTGTTACTCCACTTATTTTTATACTACCTACACTATTTGCCTTTATAACTTCATCATTTAATTTTACATTTCCTTTATCATCTATTTCTAAATTTTCTCCACTTTTTGTTTCTATTTTATATTTTCCATCTTCTACCTTATATTTATCTTTATAATTTTTTTCTAAAAATTCCTCTACATCTGGTTCTTTTCCTTCTGTATCACACATTTTTTTATACATTTCATATTCATTTACCAATAAAACGGCTTCTTCTTCTGCTTGTTTTTCTTCTGTCGTTGTCTTTGCCTTTTTTGCTCTTCCTATTATTCCATTATCTCCCCCTAATGTTGCTATACTCACTCCTGCCAATATTAATAATACTATTATTGTGATTACTAATGCTATTAGTGTTATTCCTCTACTTTTTTGTTTTACCTTCATACTTTACTTTCACCTTTCCTATTCTTTATTTATTACAATATTTTACACACAAAAAGCAGGAGTTACTTAACTTGTATCACCAATTGACACAGTTTTACTCCTGCTATATTTTTTATTCAATTTTATTTTTGCTTTATTTAATAAACATAATGTGTGTGTGTGTGTGTGTGTACAGCCTCAAGGCTTCTAGCGTTTACTATTATCATACGTATTTTCTCCTTCCTTCTTCTATTACTTTCACTTATATCCTACAATAAGTTTATTGGTTTGTCAAGTAATATTTGATATTTACAATGTGAGTTACTTTTTATATCACTTTATATTCAATAATTAATTAACTTTGATTGAGTTTGTGTTCATTGTGCATATATTGTTTGTTTTTCACTAGTATAAAAAGTTATGTTACTCACTTAAATCCAATTCAAAATAAAATTCAACGCCATTATCTTTATTAACAACACCATACTTTTTTTCATAATTATTCATAATTGCCTTTACTAATGACAAACCTATACCTGTTCCACCATCAGCTCTATTTCTTGATTCATCTACTTTATAAAATCTATTCCATATTCTTGCTTGATCTTCTTCTTTTATAATATCTCCTGTATTAAATACACTTACCCTTACTACATTTCTATTTTTATCTATTGAATTATTAATTTTTATCATTTTTATATTATCTTTTTCTTTAGCATTTTTTATTGCATTTGTCATATAATTTGTAATTACTTGTTCAATATAAAAATCATCAGCATATACATTAATAAACTCATTTTCATCAAATTGAACTTCTATTTGATTTTCGTCCAACATTACCTTAGACTTTCTAACTACTTCTTTCTCTAATTCAACAATATTAAACTTTTTATTATTAAATTCTCTTTTTTCATATTCTAATTTCATAAGTTCAAGGAGTTGTTTTACCAATTTATCCATTTTTACTGCTTCATCTAAAATTACACTTGCATAAAATTTTCTATTTTCATCATCAACATTAACATTTTCGAGTAAACCTTCACTGTATCCTTGTATTAAAGCTATTGGTGTTTTCAATTCATGAGATACATCTGATATAAAACTTTTTCTCATATCATCTATTTTAGATTTTTGCTCAATATCTTTTTCTAACTCTATATTTGTAGTTCTTAATTGTTTTATTGTAGCTTCTAGTTTATTAGACATTGTATTTATACTTTTACCTAATTCATCAATTTCATCTTGTGCATTTGTTACCTTATATTTTTGACTAAAATCTAAATTTGACATTTTTTTTGCTATATCATTTAATTCAAGTATTGGATCACTAAATCTTTTTGAAACAAATAATACAATTATACCACCTATAACTATTATAAATCCGGCTATCAAATATAGAAATTCATTAGATATTTTTACACTTTCTTCAATTGATGTTATTGGTAATCTTATAAATAAAAGATATCCATTATCCAAGCTTCCTACAAGTAATACATAATTCATTCCATTTGTTACATCCTGTGTTTTTTCAATAGTAAACTTGTCTTCTCCTTCTAAAGCGCCACTATTACTTAAAGTGTACTGCTGTATAATTTGATTAACTTGTCCTAACTTATAAAAGAAGTCTTTATTCGAAGTATATATACTAGTATTATCTGAACTTTTTATTAAAATATCAAAATTGTTTTTTATTGCTATTTTTTCCAATTCGCTTTCTATTATCTCTGTACTTTCATTACTATTATAATATTCATTAATTTGTTTATATACTGATTTTAAAGTTTCTTGTTTTGTATGTAAATAAAATGTTTCAAATATTACATTATTTAAAATAATTAAACACGTAATTATTGCAATAATCACTATACTTAATGATAAAAAAAGCTTCATTTTAACAGATTTGTAGTTTTTAACTTTTTTCTTCATTTTTATTCCTTTCTCGCTTTTTATTTCTTTTTACTATGCTCAAAAGTACATATATAAATATTTAATTTTCTTCAAAACTATTATTAATGTTTTATTAGAATTTTAATACTAATAATTTTTATTTAATTTCAAACTTATACCCAATTCCTCTTATTGTCTTTATATATTTTCCTTTTTTCCCCAATTTATGTCTTATTTTTTTTATATGACTATCTATTGTTCTTGAATCTCCATAATAATCATAATTCCATACATTATTTAAAATTTTATCTCTTGAAAGTGCTACATTTTCATTTTCTAATAAATATTTTAATAATTCATATTCTCTTAAACTTAATTCTATTAATTTTCCATCTACTGTTACAGTTCTTCCTTCTTGATCTATTATTATACCATCATAGTCCTTTACTTCTTTAGTTTGACCATATATTCTATTTAAAATTGCTTCAATTCTTGCAACTAAAATTTTAGGACTAAATGGTTTAGATATATACTCATCTACTCCTAATTCAAATCCGAATAATTCATCTTGTTCTTCTCCTCTAGCAGTAAGCATTATAACAGGCACCTGTGATGTTTGTCTTATTGTTCTTAATACAGACCAACCATCTAATTTTGGCATCATTACATCTAATAATATTAAACTTATTTTATTTTGATTTTCTTCAAAACAAGATATTGCTTGTCCTCCATCTTCCGCTTCTAACGTTTTATATCCCTTTGCCGTAAGAAAGTCTTTTATTAATTTTCTCATTCTTTCTTCATCATCAACAATTAAAATATTATTTTCTAACATAGTTCCTCCTACAATAATTTTTTTATATTTTATCATTGGATTATGTCTATTTTGTGAATTTATAGTTTTTTATTAGTTAAAGAAAATCTGTTATAGTGATTTTCTCACATATAACAGACATCTTTTACTTATTTACGCAAATTGTTTTTATATTATCAGAAAAATGCAATTGCTTATTATGAATAATTCTCACTATTTTATAATTTAAATCTTCTTTTAATTTTGCAAATTCCATCGCATCTGTAATAACAGTATATGCTATAATTAATAAATCATATCCATTTGCAGATATTTTATTAAATTTTACATTTATAGTATCTTCAATTATTGTTTCATTATTTATCAAACATTTTTCAATTTCTACTTTTGCTTCCTCTATCTTTTGTAATGGAGTATCTATACTTAATGTTAATAATGTTTCATATCTTCTTCTTTCCATTTTACTGCAATTATCTATTAAAGAACTGGCTAATGTTGAATTTGGAATACATATAACAGAGTTCTCTAATGTTCTTACTTTTGTACTTCTAAATGCAATATCTTCAACTGTACCTTCAAAAGAATTTACTTTTATATAATCACCTATTACAAATGGTCTATCCATAAATATAACTAATCCGCCAATTAAGTTTTTTGCTGTATCCTGAGCTGCAAGTGTAATTACAATACTTCCTATTCCTAATCCTGCAATTAGGCCATTCAAGTCATAACCTAACTCTGTTATTATTAAAAATCCTGCTATTAAGTATATTATAAATTTTATTATTCTAAAAATATATTTTATGCTTACTTCATCAAATTGCTTTGCTTTACTATTTTGCAATCTGTCAATTATTATATTTTTTATAACTAAACTTTTTGTAAATCCTTTTGCTGTTGTTAATATTATTATTATTTTATATATTCTTGTTATTATATTTATAATATTATCACTTATATTAAATACTGGTTGTAAAAACAATATTGCAATATATATACCTGAAATAGAGAAGAATGATTTTAGTGGCTCATAAAAGGCACTATCTTTTATTTTTTTATCTTTTTTTGATTTTATTTTAAACATCTTAATTATTATATATGAAAAACCTGATGAAAAAATTCTGAAAAATATAATTATTCCTATTGCAATTATTATATCTGTTATTTGCCATGATTCCATATTTTTTAAATAATCAATTGCTCCATATATTTTTGTCAATTTTTTATCACTTTCCTTCCTAAGTCTTAAATTTAGTAAGAAAATAAGCTAAATTTGATAACTACAATCATAATTATTTTCAATACTTTTCCTCTATTTTATGTCATATAGTCTTTTAATTTTTTACTTCTGCTAGGATGTCTTAATTTTCTAAGTGCTTTTGCCTCTATTTGTCTTATTCTCTCTCTAGTTACTTTAAATTCTCTTCCAACTTCTTCTAATGTTCTTGCTTTTCCATCTTCTAAACCAAATCTTAGTTTTAAAACTTTTGCTTCTCTTGCAGTTAAAGTATTCATAACTTCTTCTAGTTGTTCTTTTAACAATGTATATGATGCTGCATCATGTGGTGCTGGGGAGTCTTCATCTGGTATAAAATCTCCCAAATGGCTATCATCTTCTTCTCCTATTGGTGTTTCAAGCGATACTGGGTCTTGTGCTATTTTCTTTATTTCTATTACTTTTTCAAGAGGCATTTCCATTTCTTTTGCTAATTCTTCATCACTAGGTTCTCTTCCTAATTGTTGTAATAAATGTCTTGAAGTTCTTATTAATTTATTAATTGTTTCTACCATATGAACTGGTATTCTAATAGTTCTTGCTTGGTCTGCTATTGCTCTTGTTATAGCTTGTCTTATCCACCACGTTGCATAAGTACTGAATTTAAATCCTTTTGTATAATCAAATTTTTCCACAGCTTTTATTAGCCCCATATTTCCCTCTTGTATTAAGTCTAAAAATAACATTCCTCTACCTACATATTTTTTTGCAATACTTACAACTAATCTTAAGTTTGATTCAGCTAATTGTTTTCTTGCATTTTCACTTTCTTCATTATCTTCGTCATTTTCATCATCTTTTAAAATCTTTTTTGCAAGTTCTAATTCTTGTTCATATGTTAATAATGGAATTTTTCCTATTTCTCTTAAATACATTCTTACTGGATCATCTACACTTATTCCATCAAATGTATTTTCTTCGTTAATTTGGTCTAGTTTTAAATCTTCTACTTCTTTTAAATCTTCAATATCTGGTTCTTCATCAAAATCTTCTTTTAATATGTCAATTCCCAATTTTTGAAATTCATCAAAAACTTCGTCCATTTCATCTACGTCAGCTTCATTTAATTCACTTGCTATATCTGCTAAAGTTATATTTCCCTGTTCTTTTGCTTTTTTTAATATTTTTTCAACTCTTTGCTTGCTTGTATTTTCCTCACTTTTTTCTTTGTCTTTCTCTACATTTTTATTTTCTTCTAGTATTTTATTTTTTAAATCTTCTTTCTCTTTCAATCTTCTCACATTCCTTTCTTCAAGTAGGCTTACTACTCTTACATATTACTTAATTTTTGCTAAACTTATAATTACATTATTTAGTTCTTTTTCCAATTCTTTTTTTTGCTCTTCATTATTTTCTTTATCTAGCATCTCCAATATTTGCATTTTTCTCTCATTTAATTTTTCTTTCTCATAATTTAATATTATATCTTCTATTGCTTTATTTTTATCTGTAATTTCATAATCATATGCCATAATCATTGTAATATGACTTTGAATTTCATCATCAAATAAGTCTATTATGGAATTTGAATTAAAATTTTGTTTTTCAAATTCTTTATAAATTTCTTCTATAATTTTTCTATTTACTGTATCTTGAAAATCTTCCGGCTTGATTTTTTCTTTTATTTTTTCATATATTTCTACTTCTCCTTCAAGCAATAAAGATATTATTGTGTTTTCTCTTTTTTTTATACTTTCTGATATTTCACTACTTTTGTTTAATTGTATTTTTGTAATTACTGGTTTAGCTTTTTCTAATATCTTTCCACCTTTTGAACTTGCATATACTAATTTATCGATTTGTGCTTGTATTGAATTTTTGGAAATATTGTATTCTTTTGCTATTTTATCTATATATATCTCTCTTTCCATTGGATTGTCTAATTGCGAAATTATTTTTGCAATTTGATTTAAAAATTTTATTTTATCATTTGTATTATCCAAATTTAAGTCTTTTTTCAATATTTTTACTTTAAATTCAATTAATGATATCGCATTTTCTATTAATTTATTAAATCTGGCAACTCCATATTTTATTATATATTCATCTGGATCTTTTGCTCCATCCATTTGTAAAATTCGTATATCACATCCCATATTTTGTAGTATTTCTAATGACCTCATTATAGCTGTTTGTCCCGCACCATCTGCATCAAAACTTAAAATTATTTGTTCAGTATTTCTTCTAAGTAGCCAACCTTGTTGCTGAGTAAAGGCTGTTCCTAATGGCGCTACTACATTTGTTATTCCTCTTTGATGTAATGAAATTGTATCCATATATCCTTCTACAATTAACATTTTTTGAGTATTTCCTTTTTTAGCTACATTTAAACCAAATAAATTTCTACTCTTACTATATACTACATTTTCTGGTGAATTTATGTATTTTGGTTTTGAGTCGTCTAATACTCTTCCTCCAAATGCTATTACTCTATTTCGCGTATCACATATTGGAAACATTAAACGATTTCTGTATCTATCTATATATGTTCCATTTTCGTTTTTATTTACTAATCCAGATTCTAATATTTCTTGTTCTCCAAAACCTTCTTTTTTTAATGCTTTATATAATTCATCAAATTTTCCTGAATACCCTATTTTATATTCTTTTAATGTTTCATTATTTAATTTTCTTTTCTTTACATATTCTTGTGCTGGTTTTGCTGTTGGCTTGTACAAATTTTGATGATAATATTCTGCTGCAAATTCATTTACTTTATATACTTTTGCTTTTAATTCTTCTTTTTTATTATCTTCATTATTTTCTATTACTGGAAGAACTATATTTGCTCTTTCTGCTAACATTTGTACTGTTTCTTTAAAATTTATTCCTTCAATTTTACTTACAAAAGTGAATACATTTCCTCCTACCCCACAGCCAAAGCAATGAAAAATTTGCTTATCTGGTGAAACAGAAAAAGATGGTGATTTTTCATTATGAAAAGGACATAATCCAAAAAAGTTTCTTCCACTTCTTTTTAGTGATACATATTGTGATATTATATTTACTATGTCGCTATTTTGTCTTACTTCTTCTAATATTTCATCACTATATCGCAATTTTCTTGCCTCTCTTTCTTCATTATTCTATACATAATTATATTATTCGACGAATTTTACATAAATCCTTCTTGTAAACATAAAAAATAGAATTAATATTTTAACTCCTCATAATTATATTTCATCAAGACCACCATATAAATTATATACTTTTTCATATCCTTGCTTTTGTAATTGTTTACATACTTTTTTACTTCTACTTCCACTTTGACAATATACTACTATAATTTTACTTTTATCTGTTAAATATTGCTTGGCTTTCATATTAATTTCATAATCCGCAATTTGTATTGCACCATCTAAGTGACTTTCTTTGTATTCCTGAATACTTCTAACATCTAATAATATTAAATCATTGCTATTTTCTTTCATTAATTCTTTTAATTCTGAATATGATATGTCGTCATTGTCCATACTTCTGAATAATTTATATCTTATAAGATTTTTTAATTTTTTTAACATTATTAACATCTCCATTATTATACTTTATATATTATATTATTCTGATTTTTATTTGGACACTTAGTAGTATAAAAAGTTATCCACATATTTACAATTTTCTTCTATTTTTATATTTTACATTTTCTTTATATTTTTATTACAATGTTGAAAGTCGTTTTTTGATATTTTTTTAGTCTTTTTGTCATATTATAATTCCTTATATTTCAGTATTTACCAAAGATTACAATATTTTTTCAAATATGTTACATTTTTGTAATATTTTTGTATTATGTATCCTTTTTTTTCATTTTTATCCACTAATGATTTTTTCCACTTTCTGTGGATAATGTGGATAAGTCTGTGAATAACTTAAAATTGAGCTTTTTTTTTTATTGATTATTCACATTACATTTGTTGATAATATGTTGTAATATATTTTGTTTTATTTTGTATCTTTTTATGTCTATTTTGTGAATTCATTATATTTAAATTACATATTGAGTAACAATAAATATAATTGCTAAAATTTGAAAAATTAATATTGCTGGTATTCCAACTGCAAATCTCATTTTCTGTGTTTTATGTCTAAATAAATACATTCCACATAAACTTCCAATACTTCCTCCTAATAAAGCAATATATAATAATGTCTTTTCTGAAATTCTCCATTTATGTTTTATCGATTTTCTTTTATCTATCCACATACTTAATATTCCTAATATATTTATTAATATTACATATGCTATTATATATAGTTTCATATATTTCTCCTTTTATTATAAATAATGACTTTATTTTGAACTAAAATATATATTTCTCAAAAATGCTCGTTCAAATAATTTTCACAGAAATTCTAAAAAATTTTATGGCACCCTTCCATTTTGCTTCGCTACATGAACTCTTTCCATAAAATTTTTAAGAATTTCTAACTCAATTATTTTCAATGCGCTTTTTTCGAAATTATATATTTTATTTCATACTCTAGGAAAGTTATCATCATTTATGATGATAGACTTGACATAGAGGATAATTATGCGAAATTAAAATTTCATAGTGTTTATTTTTATATAAATAAGATAAAAGAGTAACGACGTACTCCTTTTAAAATATTCTAAGTATATCATTATATGTTACATATAATGATAATGCTATTAATATTGAAAATCCAACTAATTGTATTGAAGCTTCAGTTCCTTCTTTTAAAGGCTTTCTTCGAATTGCTTCAATTAATAAAATTAATATTTTTCCTCCATCAAGTGCTGGAATTGGCAATAAATTTGTAACTCCTAATGATAAAGATATTAATGCTAACATATAAATAAACTCTTTTAGTCCAGATGTTTGTGCAACCGTTTGTGATATTCCAACAGGTCCCATCATTTGGTCAACTGATATTCCTCCTGTAAACATTTCCTTTAAATTATCTACTATTGAAAGTGAAAAGTCTTTTGTTTCTATTAAGGCATAATATAAACGGTTTGAAATTGTATCTTCTGCCCTTCGAAATACTATTCCTAAATAATAACTTATGGTTTTATCTGAATTTTGTACTTCTGTAGGTTTCATACTTAATTCTAATTCATTACCTTCTCTTAATATTACTACATTTAATGTTTGATTTTTAGAATTGTTTAAAGACTTTGTAACATCATATTTATTTTTTATTTTTTTATTATTTATTTCTATAATTTTATCTCCTGATTGTATTCCAACTTCTTGTGCTACATATCCATCAAGTATGCTTTCAACTTCATTTGTTCCATATGTACCTATTGTAATCATTAAAATAAAATATACCATTAAACCAAATACTATATTTACAAAAGCTCCTGCTACTACTATAGCTATACGCCTTGGTATGCTTGCATTACAAAATGCTCCTTTATCATCTGAATTTTCTACTTCTCCTTCCATACTAACAAATCCACCTAAAGGTATTAACCTTAATGCATATTTGGTTTCTTGCGTTCTATGTTTCCATATTACAGGACCAAATCCTATTGCAAATTCATTGACTTTTACTTTGCATAATTTTGCAACTAAAAAGTGTCCTCCTTCATGTATAAATATTAAGAAACCTAGTAAAATAATTATTTTTACAGCTGAAAATATAAATCCAATCAATATTTTACCTCCATATTTTCATATTATTCACAGGAAAAAGTAAGTTTTTTAAATCCCGCGTCAACACTTTGTTTTCAATATATTATACTTAAACATATATAAGCAAATGGAGCTAAAAATAATAAACTATCTATTCTGTCAAGCATTCCTCCATGACCTGGAATTAAATTACCATAATCTTTAACATCTACATACCTTTTTATACTTGATGCAGAAAAATCTCCTATTTGTCCTATTATACTAAGTATTATAGTTATTATCATTATATACACATATGAAAAATTCATTCCCATATATTTATTAATAATTAGAGTATAAATCATTGAAATTGCTATTGCTCCTATTGTTCCTCCTATGCAACCTTCTATCGTTTTTTTAGGACTTACTTTACTAAAATAGTGTTTTCCGAAATGTTTTCCAATTAAATATGCAAATATGTCTGTTCCCCATGCCGATATTATTATATACCATATTAAGCATTTTCCATTTTCCATTCCATTTATAATTGCTATAAATATTGAAAAGAAAACAATATATGTTATTCCAAAAAAAGTAAAGACTACATCCTTAACATTTGTTGCCATATCTGTTATTATTACTTTTAAAAATAATAATAAAAATATTAATGATATTACTAATATATAAAATTTTACTACTAATTCCGGCGGTATTATGTGCAAAAATCCTATACTAATACAACTTAAATATCCTACAATTTTTACTGGTTTTGCTACTTTTGATATGGCATTGCAATATTCGTGCATACAAATGATTGCTATGAACATAAATCCAATATCTACTATATATGTATTTCCTAATACTAAAAATGCTATTACTATTGGTAAACCTAATATTGCTGAAATAATTCTCTTCAATATTAAAACCTCCTATTTGTTAGTTAGCACCAAATTTTCTCGTTCTTTTGTTATATTCTTCTATGGCTTTATCCAAATCCGCTTCTTCAAAATCTGGCCAATTTTTATCTATAAATAAAAATTCTGTATATACTAATTGCCAAGGTAAAAAGTTACTTGTTCTTATTTCTCCACTCGTTCTAATTAACAAGTCTGGATCTGGTTGCCCATTCGTATATAAGTTATCTGAAATTAATACTTCTGTTATATCATCTATATCTATTCTATTTTCTTTCACTTCTTTTGATATGTTTTTTACAGCATGTATTATTTCTTCTCTTCCACCATAATTTATTGCAATATTAAATGTAACTCCTGTATTGTTTTTTGTTCTTTCCATACATGTATTAATACTTTTTTGCATTTTTTTTGATAAAGCTGTAATGTCTCCTAAAATTTTAACTTTTATGTTTTCTGTATCTGCTCTTTTTGAATAATCATCTAAATATGTTTGTAATAATAACATTAATCCATTTACTTCATCTTCTGCTCTTTTCCAATTTTCTGTTGAAAAAGCATATACTGTAAGATATTGCAAACCTATTTTATTTGCATATCTTACAATTTTTTCTAATGTTTTTGCGCCTTGCTTATGCCCTGCACCTGGTTGCTTTCCTTTAGCTTTAGCCCATCTTCTATTTCCATCCATTATTATTGCAATATGTTTTGGCAAGTTTTCTTTATTTATCATTTTCTACCACACTCTCTTTTCTAATGAGTAAAATTCTATATCGACATTATTTCGACTTCTTTGTCTGATAATATTTTATCAATTTTTTCTATATTTTTATCTGTTAATTTTTGTATTTCATTTTCTGCTAATTTTAAATCATCTTCTGTTATTTCACTATTTTTTTGTTTTGTTTTATACTCATCTAATCCATCTCTTCTTGCACCTCTTACTGCAACTTTTGCTTCTTCTGCCATTTTTCTAATATCTTTTACTATTTCTTTTCTTCTTTCTTCATTTAATTCTGGAAATGCTAGTCTTATTACTTTTCCATCATTATTTGGATTTATTCCTATATCTGATGCTAATATTGCTTTCTCTATAGTTTTTAATATACTTACATCCCATGGTTGAATTACTATTAATCTTGCTTCTGGTACTGATATTCCTGCTACTTGATTTATTGGTGTTGGTGTACCATAATAATCTATTTTTACTTTATTTAATATTGCAGGATTTGCTCTTCCTGCTCTTACTTCTGAAAATTTAACAGACAATGCGTCTATTGCCTTTTCCATTTTTTGTTCAATATTTGAATAATCCATTTTTTACATTCCTTTCACTTTAATTAAATTTTTTTTATATTATTTAATGCCACTAAGTTGTTTTTATTAAATATTTTTTGTGCTAACTTACATATGTTCCTATTTTTTCACCTTTTACAGCTTTTACAATATTTTCTGGTTCTGATATTCCGAAAACTAATAATGGTATATTGTTATCTCTACATAGTGCTGTAGCCGTTGAATCCATGACTTTTAAATCTTTACTTAGTACATCTAAATATGATATACTTTCATATCTTTGAGCTGTTGGATCTACTTTGGGGTCTGCTGAATATACTGCATCTATTGATTTTCCTAATAATATTATTTCTGCTTTTATTTCTGATGCTCTTAATACCGCTGCTGTATCTGTTGTGAAATATGGGTGTCCTGTTCCTCCTGCAAATATAACTACTCTTCCTTTTTCTAAATGTCTTGTTGCTCTTCTTTGTATGAATGGCTCTGCTATTTCTCTCATTTCTATTGCTGTTTGTAATCTTGCATATACTCCTCTTGCTTCTAATGCATCTTGCAATGCTAATCCATTCATTGATGTTGCTAATACTCCCATATAGTCTGCTGTTGTTCTTTCCATTTCATGCCCATTTCTTCCTCTCCAGAAATTTCCTCCTCCTACTACTATTGCTACTTGTACTCCCATTTGCACTACTTCTTTGATTTTATCACATATTTCTCCTACTACTTTTGCATTTACTCCTGTCTTTTGTTCTCCTGCTAATGCTTCTCCACTTAATTTTAATAATACTCTTTTATATTTTGCTTCAGACACTTTTTACACTCTCCTTAATTTTTTTATTTTGATATTTACATTTGTTACAATATCACACTTTTTACTCTCTTTCCTATTTTCATAATATACCATATGTTTGTAAAAAAAGCAATAAAAAAACGGAATTAAAATTTTCTAAAGTTACAGGTTCATGGTTTTAAAAGGATAAATTTCTAAAAGCATAAGAATATAAGATTTTCATTACATTCCTCGGCTCATTACAAAGCTTAAGAAATTCTAACTTATTTTATGGCACCCTTTCA
>CANRBL010000044.1 GCA_947628835.1 uncultured Clostridia bacterium
TCACTATTATCACCTATTGAGATTTTAACATATATTTACAAATATTACAATTTGTAATATTTTGTGAAATGACCCTGACAAATTTTCTAATTTTCTATTTCTTCTTTTGTCAGGCCTGTTGCTTCTATAATTTTTTCTGTATCTATTCCTATCTCTAGTAATTTTTTAGCAATTTCTTTTTGCTTTTTATTTTTTCCCTGTTCTATTCCTTCTTTTATTCCTTGTGCTCTTCCTTCTTTTATCCCTTGTTTTCTTCCTTCTCTTAACGCTCTTCTTCTTGCTAATTTACGTTCATATTCTATTGCATATTCAGTAGACGCAAGTTCCATAAATCTTTCTTCAGCTCTTTCCCTTTCTTCTTGATTTAAATTTAAACTTTGCCATAATTCGTATGCTTTTTTTACTTCTTCACTCATTTCTTCCATTTCAGATTCCTCCAGTTTTTTTGGATTAATCAAAAACGTTACCCAATCTTTTATATCTTTTGGTTCTTCAAATGTACCTTGCATTAATTGCCTTTTCGCTTTTGATAACTCTATTATATCAATTTCAAAAACGTCCGTCAATTTGATTTTTAGTTTTTCTTCTTGTATCTGCCATTTAGTTTTATATTGCTCTATATTCTTTAAATTATCAATGTCAAACATTGTTATGAATATTACTATCGTTCTTTTCATATTTTTATATTTTTTGTTTCTTCCTATTGATTGTCTATACATTTTTGCCCATGAATTTAATATTCTTTTTTCTACATCATGTTTATTTCCTACTTGTATTTCAATATCACACTGAATATTATTATTTAAAGAAGCTTTTATATCTAGAATTTCTTCTTTATCATCTTTTGTTTCTCTTAATAAATATGGATTTTTAAATTCCAAAGTTTTTATTTTTTCTCCAATTATATTACTAACTAAATGTTTTGTAATATCTTCGTTACCCTCATATCCAAATAAACGTTTAAAAATAAAATCATTTTTAGGATACATATACTCTGGTATTTCTCGCTTATGAATTAACAAAATCATCACTCCTTTTTTGCAAATTTTGTGAATTTGATTTCCTACTTAATGATAAAAACAAAAAATTATTGAATTAAAATATTTAATTTGATTTAATGTACTTTTTGATTTTAAATTTTAGATTATAATCTATTTATAGGATAACATAAAATGCCGAATTTTGCAATATTTTTTCATCGCAAAATTCGACATTTGGCTATTAGATACTACATTTCACAGCTTATGAGCAAAACAATCTTAACTAATTTTCTAAATATATTTAATTGTAACAGCAACAGTTTATCTATTTTCTAATTCTTTTTTTAATAATTCTTTACCTTTATCACTCATTTCCACTAAAGGTAACCTTGGTTTTCCAAAATTATATCCTACCATATTTAAAGCAGCTTTAACTGGTATTGGATTAACTTCAGAAAACAAAGCATTTATTAAAGGTATTGATTTTAATTGTATATCAATTGCATCATTTAATTTTCCATCAAAAAAATATGTAACCATATTATGAACTATCTTTGGATATATATTAGAAAGCACTGATATAACTCCTTTTCCCCCTAAAGACAATACTGGAAGAACTTGATCATCATTTCCGGAATAAATAGATAAATTATCTCTGCAAAGATAAGCTATTTCTGCTACTTGTGATAAATTTCCACTAGCTTCTTTAATTGCAACAATATTATCAATTTTTGATAATTCATAACATGTTTTAGGTAAAATATTGCAACCAGTTCTACTTGGCACATTATATAAAATTATAGGTAAATTTACAGAATTTGCAATTGCAGAATAATGAGTAATTAAACCTTCTTGAGTTGTTTTATTATAATATGGTGTAACAACAAGTAAACCATCTACTCCTAAGCTTTCAGCTAATTTCGACATTTCTATTGCTTGATTTGTATTATTACTTCCTGTTCCCGCAATAATTGGTACTCTTCCATTAGATGTTTCTACTGCACATTTTATAGTTTTAATTTTTTCTTCTTTAGTCATTGTAGAAGATTCCCCTGTTGTACCACAAACAATAATACTATCTACTCCTTCCTCAATTTGAAATTCAATTAATTTTTTAAATTCCTCTAAATTTACTCCATCTTCTGTAAATGGTGTAGCAATTGCGGTTCCACAACCTGTAAATAAAATTTTTTTCATATTTTATCACAATCCTTTCTTAATTAAATATCCTTATTTAAATTTCCATTTGTATAATCTGCCCCCTCTAATCTTTTGCCGATTTTTATATTTTTTATAATATTATTTATTTCATTTATATCTTCATCTAAAATATCTATTCTTATAAAATCTGTATTAAAATTTTCATATAATATCGAAATAATTTTACTATTATATATTGTTGTAATAGTTTGATTATTATCTGGTATAATTCTAAATTTTAATCCTAATCTATCTTTTAAATAATACTTATTTTTTTTACTACATTGATGATTACATTTTTCATAACATTTATTTGTTTTTCCTAAAAAGCAATAATTTGTAAACATTACTGGTATTTTGCCATATACAATTAATTCAGTATTTTCATTAGTATTATTACATATATTTTTTATCGATTCTGTATTTAATTCTGGAGATATTGTAAATCTATTTACTCCCATTTCTTTTAATTTTTTTATAGTTACTGTATTAAAAATATTAAGTGTATAATTTGCAATTATTTCTTTATCAAAATTACCTATATAATTTATTTGCGAAATATTTGAAATTACTATTCCAGCTACATTAAATTTACTTATTACTTCATTTAACCACTTTTTATAACTTGATATATTTGTATTTTTTATTATTGGTGGCAAATAAATATAAATTTTTGCTTTTTGTGATAATATTTTTATAATATTATCATATTGCTTTTTCCAAAATTTTAATGGAATATAGATATTTTCAACTTTTTCTAATTTAGTATAATCAAATTCAATATTTAATTCATTTATTAATAATGATATATTTTTTTCCTTATAATTTTTTTCTATATTATATTCTACTTTTTCTAAATTTGCATTACTTAATTTTTTAAAACTTTTTATTATATCATTTTCTATTTTTTCTATTGCATTTCTCCTTATATCATTTAATACCGAAATAGGAATAAAAATTTGATTATCCAACTCTATATTAATTTTTGTTATTTCAAAAGGAGTATTATTTGTTTTTATTAATTGTTTTTTTACCTCTTCCATAGTAATCTGAATATTATTGGCATTTTGTGATATATAATCATATTCATATTCTTCTTCAATATTATATATACAACATTTTATTTTGCATTTTATTTTTTTCTGTTGTTTTATTTCTATAGAAAATTCTATAGAAATTTTTCTATTTTCTTTTGAATAGCTTTCTTTTGCAATTTTAGTCAATTCTTTACTTGCTATTTTATAAACTTTATCATTAATATGTATATTTCCTTTCATTCTTCCTAATGTTACTATATCACTTTTATTAGCCATTTTTATATTTTGATTTTTTTTCATTAATTCTGATACATTATATTTTGAATTTTCCTTTTCAAAAGAAATTGTATCTCCAATTGCAATATTATTTTCCAGTTTTATTGAAACATGCCCTTTACTTTGATTATATTTTAATATTTTTCCTAAATATATGCCCATATTATTTTGTTTTTCTTTATACACTAAATTTCTATTTTCTTTTATACTTAGATGACCACTTGAAAATCCACCTCTATTAAATACTTGTAGCAAATCATTAATATCATTATCATTAATTTCAATTTTATCATTATTCTCAAACATATCTATATACTTTCTGTATATTTTCGTAACTGTTGCTACATATTCAGGATTTTTCATTCTTCCCTCTATTTTTAAACAGCTAACCCCAGCTTCTATTATCTGCTTTAAATATTCTAATCCAAATAAATCTCTTGTACTTAATAAATAACCAGAATCTAATTTTTTATTTTCCTCTAATAACTCATATGGTAATCTACATGGTTGTGCACATTTTCCCCTATTACCCGAGCGACCACCTATCATACTTGAAAAAAGACATTGACCAGAATATGACATACATAGTGCTCCATGAATAAATACTTCTGTTTCAATATTAGTATTTTTACATATATTTGTAATTTCATCTATTGAAAGTTCTCTTGATAACACAACTCTTTTAAATCCTATATTTTGTGCTTCTTTTACTCCATCTAAATTATGTATTGTCATTTGGGTACTTGCATGTATATCTAATTTTGGAAAATTTTCTATTAGTGTTGTTGCAACCCCTAAATCTTGCACTATTATTGCATCAATTCCCATTTCATAAGCTTTTTTTGCAATATAAAAAGCCTTTTCAAATTCATCTTCTTTTATTAAAGTATTTAACGTTAAATTAGTTTTTACATTTCGAAGTTTTGCATAATTTATTGCTTTATCTAAATTTTCTAAATCAAAATTATTTGCAAATGCTCTTGCACTAAATATATTTGCTCCAAAATATACTGAATTTGCACCATTTTGTACTGCTGCTTTTAAACATTCAAAATCTCCAGCTGGTGATAATAATTCTATCATATTGCCCCCCTTTCATTACCTAATATTAAAATAATTTACTTTCTAATAAAATCTATTTAAATACTTATATAATAATTTTTTATTTTATATCACTAATTGTAACATAAATTTTTTATTTTGAATACTATATTATATAAATTATAAAGGAGGAAGTAAAATGCCTGAAGAAAATAGAAATTGTGGATGTCAAAATAATTGTGGTCCATTTGGTGGTCTTTTTTGCGGAAATGGTAGTGATAGCGAAATATTATTTTTTATAATTATTTTCTTATTACTATTTACTAATTTTGGTGGATATGGAAGAGGTTAATGTGTACCTCTTCTTTTTATATTATAAGAAAGTTCTCCGAAATTCCTATAATATAAAGAAAATCTCTATGCAATTTTTCGCGGACGAACAAAGACACAGGCTTTAAAATGTTCTAAATAATGAAAATGTTAATAATATCCCTTTTGTTCTATTTGTAACTAATGTTAATTCGTTTTTTGATATTTTATTGACTTCACTCATTATTTATTATATATTATTTCTAAAGATATTTTTAATAATATATTCTTTAATCAATATATTAACTGAAAATGGAGGAACAAATGAAAATATTTTTAAAAAATAATCAAGCTATAACATTAATTACATTATCAATTACAATTATTTTAATTCTTATTCTTTCATCTACCGCAACATATACTGGTCTAAATGTACTATCACAAAGCAGATTTGCAAAATTTTCCACAGAATTACAAATAATGCAAACAAATGTAAATTCATGGTATTCTGAAACTAATGTTAATCAACCCGTTACTTTTATTGAAAATAATTCGGATGATATAATTCAACAATCAAAAATTGCTTTATTTGAATGTAATATAATAGATTCACCAAATAACAACTTTGATTTAAATCGCTTTGCATATTACCCTATCGATTTAATAAAAAATTTAAATATTGAAGGAATAAGTCAAGATTTTATTGTTGACACAAAAACCAAGACTGCAATAAGTTTATATGGATTTACCTACCAAGGAAATATTTATCATATGTTATCTCAATTACCTGATAACAAATATAATGTTAATTCACTTTAATCTCTACTTTCCTACTATAGAAATATGACGAACCTAAGTTTTTTTAATTTACAATCTTAGGCTCGCGTTTTATTTTTCACTATTTTTATATATTTTTACATTTTTTGTTACAAATTTTATAAATATTAAAAAAAACTATTGACTTATAAAATAAAAAACTGTAAAATTATAGGAGATAAATAAATTTTCTCATAAAATTTATTTATAAATAGTATAATTAAAAGATAAATATAAATAATAATTATAAAACATAAATAACAAAGGAGAGATTGAAATGAAGAAAAATCAAATAATGAAAATTGTTGTATTTGTTGTATTTTGTATTTCTATTATATTCATATCAAATTATGTTAATGCTGATGACAATACTACAAAAATTGATGATATAACTAATTTAATTAGAAATACTGAAACAACTAATACCAATACTAGTAGTAATAGCGCAGATACTAATAGTGGAATTAATATTAATTCAGGAAATATTGCTAATCCTTTAAATAATACTAATAGTACAAATTCAACTAATTCTATTAGTACAACTAATTCTAGTGATTATAACAATACTAATTTACCTCACACAGGTATTATGGACTCTACTGGAGCAGTAGTATTTTTAGTTATAATATTTATTGTATCAGCATTATATGCTTATAAGAAGATTAATGATTATAGAGGTTTATAAAAATATATAGAGTATCCTTATTACGATACTCTTTTTTTATTTTACTTTTTAATTATTTATTTTTGCTTTGACTATGATTTTATTTTTATTTTTATTATTGCACGTAATTAAGGTTATTTGTTTTTTTATTCCAATACTATCTTCTAATGGTGATAAATCCTGTGTATCTACTTCATATTTATCATATACTAAATATAATACTTTATTTCCTTTTAAATCACATATAAATATTTCATCATTTACTTCTAATGTTGGAACTTTACTAAAAAATTTATAATTATCATAATTATGACCCGCTATACATAAATTACCTTCTTCATTTGGCATAGGTCCTGATAATTTACATGGTGCAATTTTTAATAATTCATCTGAAAGTTCAGACAATATTGGATATGATATATTTAATTTTGGAATTTCTATTATCCCAATTACAGTAAAATTATTTTCCTCTTCTTTATATGTGTTTATCGAATTATATATTTCTTCATCTGAATTATTTGAATATAATTGTGAAATATTATAATTATTAATTAATTGTTTTGAAATCTTTTCTTTTTCCTTTATATAAATATTATAAGAAAAATATAAAATTAAAACAATTCCTATAATAATTAAAGAAACTATTAATTGAATTATAAATAACCTTTTATATTTTTTTGTTATTAATATTTGATTCATTTTATTTTTTTGTTAGCAAAATTACTAACATTATTCCTCCCTAATTTTATTTTTTGCAGAAAAAATTTATGTATACACAAATAAAAAAAATCCTATTAACAATTATTGTTAGTAAGATTTTTTATCTAAAAAAATTATAATTATATTTCCATTTGAATTTTTTATTTTGTAGTCATTCTTTCAAATAAAGCTTCTATATTTTTTAATTCTATATCAGGTTTTACTTCAATATACTCCCATGTTGCCTTTTCTATTTCTAAATATTTTCTTATTTTTTCTGTAGTTTGTGGCATAAATGGTTCAAATAAATTTGATAAATTTGCAATTATATTACAACATGTATATATAGTATTATTAAATTCACTTATATCTTCTTTTATTTGAATCCATGGTTTTTTCTCATCATAATATTTATTAGCATCATCTAATAATATCATAATTTTATTTGTTATTTCTCTAAACTCTAATTTTTCCATTAATTCTGAAATTTCAATATAAATTTTTTCTATTTTTTCTTTTACTTCCATATCCATTTTTCCATTTGGAACCTTTTCTATTCCTTTATATTTCAATGTTCTATTAACAAAATTTCCTAATTTATTAGTAATTTCATTATGTGTTGCAATATATTCATCTACTGTAAAGTTGGTATCTTTTCTTTCAGGTCCATTTTTTATCAAATGAAATCTAAGAGTATCTATATTAAACTGCTCCGCTGCTTCTAAAACGGTCATTCCTATACCTTTACTTTTTGAAAATTTTTGATCATTAAAATTCAAATATTCTGTAGAAACTATCATATCTGGTAATTTATAATTATCCTTTAAAGCTAATAACAAACCTGGTAATATTAGACTATGGAAAGTAATATTATCTTTTCCATGTACCATATACATCTTGTTATTATATCCGTTTTTCCACCATTCTTCCCAATTCAAATTGTTATCTTCACAATATTTTTTAGTAGTTGTAAGGTATCCTAATACAGCATCAATCCACACATACATTCTTTTATCTTCATAACCATCAACAGGTATATCTATTCCCCAATTTAAATCTCTTGTTACTGCTCTTTCCCTTAATCCTTCTTTTAGATATTTTTCTGTTTCATTTTGAGCATTTTTTCTCCAATTCATTTCTTTTTTTTCAACATACTCTTCTATTTCTTTTTGTAATTTTGGTAAATCAATATATAAATTCTTATTGTCTTTTATTGTTGTTACATTTCCACAATCAGCACATATTGCACCTTTCAATTCTTCCTTTGTTGGAACATGTCCACAATCACATTGATCACCTTTTGTTTCATTTCCACATTTAGGACATATTAACTTTAATTCTCTATCAGCTACAAATTTATTACAATGTTCACAAAAATTATCAGGTTCTATTTTTTCATATATATATCCATTATCATATATTCTTTTAAAAATATCTTTGACTTCCTTTTGATGAAAATCACTTTCTGTTTTTGTATATAAATCATATGAAAAATTCATTGTTTCAAAAACTTTACAAAATTCTTTATGATAATTTTCAGCTATTTCCTTAGGCGTAATACCTTCCTTTTTTGCTCTTTCTGTAATTGGCGTTCCATGACAATCTGTTCCTGAAACATATATTACTTCATCTCCAATTTGCCTATGATATCTAGCCAATATATCTCCAGAAATTAATCCTGCTAAATGACCTAAATGCAACGAACTATTGGCATATGGCCATGCACCACCTATTACCACTTTTCTTTTTTGATTTTCCAAATCAATCTCTCCTTTACTATTTAAATTTTAATTTACTATATTACTTAATTTCATTTGTAAATTTTACTTTACCATAGCAATTAAAAAATTATAATTTTAAGTTGTAAATAATTATTCAAATAATTCCCCAATAGATGTTGCTTCATTTATCTTTTTTATTGCTTCTGCAAATAACTCTGCTATCGATATTACTTTTATTTTATCTATTCGTTTTTCTTGTAACAATGGAACAGTATTTGTCATAACTAATTCTTTGATTGCAGAATTTTGTATTCTTTCTATAGCTGGTCCTGATAATATACCATGTGTACAACCTACATATATTTCATTTACACCACACTGTTGTAAAACTTTAGCTGTTTCACTTATAGAACCTGCCGTATCTACTTCATCATCAAATATTAATGCATTTTTTCCTTCTATATCTCCTATTACATGTGTTGCAATAGCCCTATCATCATTTCCATCTCTTCTTTTATCTATTAATGCTATTGGACAATTAAAATGCTTTGCATATACATACGCTTTTTTAGAACTTCCTGCATCAGTAGCAACAACTACTTTATTTTCTATCTTTTTGGTATCAAAATATTTTTCTAATAAAAATCTTCCTGTTAACACATCACAATTTATATTAAAATATGCTTGTATAGCAGGATTGTGTAAATCACATGTAAGCACTCTGTCTGCTCCAGCAGCTTCAATTAACTGTGCTAATAACTTAGCAGTTACAGGTACTCTTGGTTGGTCTTTTTTATCTGACCTTGAATATAAATAATATGGTAAAACTACAGTTATTCTTTTTGCTGCTGCCCTTTTTATGGCATCTATTGTTATTAACATTTCCATAATTCTTTCATTTACTGGTGGTGTAGTAGTTTGTACTAAAAATACATCTTTATCTCTTACTGTTTCTAATACTTGTACAAAATTATTGTCATTTTTAAATTTCATCGAATTTATTTTTCCTTGCTCTATTTTCAAATATTTACAAATTTTTTGCGTAAATTCTTCTGCTGATTTACTACATGAAAATACTTTTACGTTATCCATATTTTTTACCTCTTTTATTATAACTTTTAGTGTTTTTTATTTATACAATTTGCTTAATAATATCATATTTTTTGCTTTTTATCAATATATTTTTCATTTCTTTCGTTACTAATGATGGATATTATATGGCTGTTGCATCAAGTAAACCAAAAAGAATTTTAGATAAAATGGTAACAAATTTTGATTTAAATGTTTTTAATTATGTATTAGGAACAGAAGAAAGTAATTTTAAACATAAACCAGATCCTCAAATTGTAAATTATATTATGGAACAATTAAATGTTACAAAAGAAGAATCTGTAATAATTGGAGATAGTAAATCAGATATTCTAACCGGAAAAAATGCAGGTATAGATACCATTGCTGTTACCTATGGTTATGATTCAAAAGAAAATTTAATCAATTCAAATTCAACTTATATAATAAATACATTTAGTGAATTAGAAAATTTAATAGAATTGAAAAAATAATAAGTAGAACAAATTTACGGAATGCTTTTCTCATTTTATTATTTTGATAATTAAAATTTATATAAGAAACTACTCCTTATTAGCATTCCGATTTGTTCATTAAAACATTATTACATTAATTCTAATTAATTGTTGTATTAGTAGCTCCCGTACCTACCACATCTTCTTGTAGTGAACGCCAAGTATTACATCCAACTATTCCATCTGATTGTAATCCTCGTGATTTTTGGTAATTAATAACTGCACTTTGTGTTGCTATACCAAAAATTCCATCTAATCCACCAGTTCTAAACCCTAATGTATTTAAATCATCTTGTGCAATTAGTACATAATTACTAATACTACCTCTTTTTAGACTTGGATATCCTCCAGAGATACAAGAAGGCGTGCCAAATCTTTTATCAAAATGTACCCATGTAGGCGTTAATGACACTGGTTCAACATATGACCACACTCCAGAACTTTTAGCACTATTTCTAAGAATAGTTCTTTGATTATTACTTAGAGTTTGACCTACATCAAATGATACTCCAGCATAATGTTGACTTTGTGCATGCACAGTTGAACATTTTATTTTTTGAACTATTTCTATTTTGGAAATATTTTAATTCATATCAATTTTTCTATATCTACTTTTAATTCAAACTGTACAGACTTATCATGATAAATATAGATTTTATCTATTAACATATTTAGTATTGCTTTATCTGGTACATCTTTTTCAATAATTTGATTAAAATAATCTATAGTTTGTTTTAATTTTTCTTGCTTTATTTCTATATCTTCATTTTGTAGCTCTTTTAGTTCCTTTTTGGCTTTCTCTATTTCTTTATATTTTTCTTCTTCTAAACTTTTATATGTATTTTCTATAAAACCTCTTTTTTCTTCTATTGAAGAAGATAACTCCTTAATTTTCTGAGAAACTAAAACCGTATATTCTACTTCTAAATTTTTTAAATTTAATTTTAATTCTTCAAGATTTTTCTTTTTACTTGATTTATATTCTTCCAACTTTAGATTGTTTATTTCAGTCATATAATTATCTCTTAATAATATCAAAAAATTCTTAAAATTATGAAGTAATATATCTTCTCTTACATTATGGCATACACATCTTGACTTGCCGTATTTTCTATAACTAACACACTCATACATTTTTTTAGGAATATATCCTTCTTGTTGGCTACGAATTCTTGTAACTCCTGTAACACTGCCATCACATTCTCCACATCTTAGAAATCCACCAAATATGTAATCTTTTTTTTTCTTTGTATACATACTAGAATTTTTTACTCTTTTTTTCATCATTTCTTGCACTCTTTCAAATTGTTCTTTTGAAATAATTGCTTCATGGTGATTTTCAAATATGTATTGATTTTCTCTTTTTATTTTTTTGCCTTGTTTATGAATATCTTTTCTTTCCGTTTTATGAGTAATTACAGTTCCAATATATATTTCATCTTTTAGAATTCTTTTTATCATATAAATATCCCATAATTTTTTTACTGGTTTTTTATAGTTTTTCCCTTTTTTGATTAAATCTCTTTCTATTACTTGTGATGGCGTTAAAAAATCATATTCAAAATTTAGCTTATGGCAAATTTTTCTCATTCCTAGACCTTGTTCGTATAAATCAAATATTGTTGTTATGGTATCTCTTACACTTTCATCAACTACTAATTCTCCTTTCTTAGCTGTTTTTAAATAGCCAAATTTTGTACCTTGTAACAAGATTCCTTTTTCTAATTGCTTGTGCATACCAATTTTAACTTTTTTTGATACTTCTTTTACATATCTTTCATTAAACCATGTTGAAAGACCTAGTAAATCATCATCTCCTTCTAATAAATTAAATTCTCCAAAAGTATCTTTCGTTAGTATTAAATTTACATTTTTCTCTTTTAACTCATCAATAAATGTAAGTGTTCTACTACCTTTACGACCAATTCTTGATAAGTCTTTTGCTAAAATAATATCTACTTTTCCATCATCAATATCTTGTAGCATTTGGCTAAACTGTGGTCTTTCATCGTTTGAAATATATCCAGATACATTATCATCAATGTAATATTTAGATATATTCCACCCTTTGGAATCCGCATATTCTTTTGCCAATTCCATCTGGCTATTTATACTACTATATCTACTTTTGTTATCATCTTTACTTAACCTACAGTAACATACAACTTTCAATATATCTATCCTTTCTGAAGATAAATATATTTGTGCTTTTAGATTATTTATATATTATCTTCTTTTTATGATAAATTCAAGTATTTTATTTAATTTCTTTACTTTTTTCGTAATTTAACAATTCTTTTATTGTTTTTACAGTATTCTTTTCTCCACTAATAAAAATTGATATATTTGAAGATTGTTTTTTTAATTTATTAATTTCTGCTATATTTTTTGTATCCTCATATTCAGATTTATTAATATATATTTGAACTAGCTCATTATTTTGAAAATTGAATTTTTTAATTTTCATACACACCACTGCCTTTTTCTCTAGTAATGTATATTAATAAAATTTATTATACATTACTAAAAAATAGTAAGATAAATCGCCGTCCAAATTCTTAATTTGGTGACGGCGATTATATGCATCAATACAAAAAAATCAGCTTTTGTGCTGACTTTTTCCTACTTAATTTTTTTATACTATCATTATATTATGGTGTTTAAATATAATCAATTCCCTTTTTATTCCCGTTTTTACAAAATTTTATTTTATAAAGCACACTGGGTATACCTCTATAATTTAATTGTGTATGCTAGAATTCACCCGGTGTACTTCTGTAATTTAATTTTTATATTAATGTTCACCCAGCGTATGTCATTATTATTTTTTTTAAAATTTCAAGTTCACTCAGTGTAATTAATTATTTATTTTATCTAGTTAAAATTCATCTAGTGAACTATTCTTTAAAATAATGATTTTTTTAGTTCATTTAGTGAACTTTAGCACTCTACTAGGCATTTTTTAGTGATTCATTCGGTGAATTTTTACATCATTTTTGCATAACTTTTTTGTTTTCTGATTAATACTAGAAGGCTTGCCTTTCTATGTGTATTGGCGATGTGTGAACACTCGCTTTCCTGCCCTCATTTTTAATGGGGTATCTTATTTTGAAATATATTTATGTCTACTTAATTTGATATACTTATCCTTAAATCCTCTTAATAGAAAAAACAATGTGCTTTTAAAATTTAGTCAAGGTTGTGCGTTAGCACATTTATTTTAACCTTGACTTGTTTTTAAAAGCACATTAGAATTTTTTAGAGAATTAATTATTTTATCAAACTACCTATAGGTTTTCTTTAATTTCTGGAAATAAATCATATAAATTATACCCTAATAAATTATCAAAAAATTTCTTTAATTTATATGTTTCTTTTATATGATAATGTGTTTTAGCATAAACCCCATGTCTTAACAATAAATCCATTCCTCTTTTATCAATTGTTAGAACTTTAGTAGTACACATCAAATCACATAATTTAAAAAAGAATGTTTAATACAAATTCCAGCATATTCTTCATCATATCCTAATGATTTTATATAATCATAGCCTTTTATAGCGTGTGGAAATACACCACTTTCAATATAATCATATCTTTTTCCAATATCATGTATATAACCTAAAGTTTTAGCATAATC